>CAIOIA010000001.1 GCA_903858295.1 uncultured Candidatus Peregrinibacteria bacterium
ATGGGGGAGGATGTGACTCATGCCATCAAAACTATTGAGTCCATACCTCTGCGACTGCCGTCTGAGATCGATCTGGAAGTGAGCGGAGAGGTATATATCTCCAGAGCTGATTTCAAAAGAGTAAATGACGAGCAGGTGGCGCGAGGCGAAGAGCCTTTTGAAAATCCTAGAAACACTGCCGCCGGTACTGTCAGGCAGCTGGATCCGAGCGTGACTGCAGCCCGTAAATTGTCTATGTACTTCTATCAGATAGATCAGACAAATATGGAGGCCGTCCCTCGCAGACAGCAGGATGTGCTCGAGAGACTGATGGATCTGGGACTTCCTGTATGTACCAAATTCCGATACTGCGAGAAACTCAGCGATGTGCAGAAATTTCTGCAGGAGGCTGAAGAAATGAGAGATGGGCTAGCATATGATATCGACGGCGTGGTGATAAAAGTAAATGAGAAATCACAGCAGCAAATACTTGGATTTACGGCCAAGACTCCTCGATACGCGGTGGCGTACAAATTCCCGGCCGAACAGTCGACGACTAGGGTGCTCGACATACATGTGCAGGTGGGAAGGACTGGGGCTTTGACTCCGGTGGCTGTACTTAGCCCTGTGCGAGTGGCAGGATCGACCATATCCAGAGCTACTCTTCACAATGAAGATGAGATGAAGAGAAAGGATGTGCGTATAGGTGACACTGTCATCATACAGAAGGCCGGCGATGTGATACCTGAGATAGTACAAGTGCTGAAAGACCTGAGAAATGGGTCGGAGAAGGAATTTCTCTTCCCTACTCATTGTCCGGTCTGTGACTCGAAAGTAGAGAGGAAGGAAGGAGAATCCGCGGTGAGATGCACCAACCCCGACTGCTTCGCGCAGGATAGGGAGCGATTCATACATTTCGCTACGGTGATGAATATAGATGGATTGGGCGAGAAAGTCATAGACATGCTGCTCGAGGCGCAATTGATAGATGAATTACCGGATATATTTGGCTTAACGCGAAATGATCTCCTCTTGCTGCCGTTATTCAAAGATAGAAGGACAGATAAGCTGATAGAAGCTGTGAATTCTGTGAAGGTGGTAAGTCTTGAAAGATTCCTTTTCGCGCTGGGGATAAGGCAGATAGGGGAAGAGACAGCTATAGCTTTGGCGGAATTTCTGAAGGATGAACAAATGTCGAAAATTCATGATTCAGAAGAGCATAAGGGAATTCTGACCATCACGGATCTGCTGCTGCTGACACAGGAATTAAACAGAGAGAAGCTTGAAACCGTAGAAGGATTTGGAGCGAAGGTGAGTCAGGAAATACTGGAATGGTTTAAGGCAGAGAAGAATCAGAATTTACTCAAAAAATTAGAAGAGGCTGGGGTGCACTTCACGGAAGAAGACAAACCCTTCAGTCTGAAATTCAAAGGTATGTCTTTCGTGGTCACCGGTACTCTGCATAATTTGTCCAGAGATCAGGCCAAAGAACGTATTCGTCAAAATGGCGGTAAAGTCGCAAATGCAGTAACCAGCAGGACGACATATCTGGTACAGGGAGAGAGTGAGAAAGCCAGTACCAAGGAGAAATCCGCACAAAAATTAGGTGTGAAAATTGTGAATGAAGAACAGTTTTTGAAAATGATAGAATTATGAAACACAATACAGAAAATAAATCTCAGACTGGGGGGAAGCCGAAGGTGGCTATAGTGGCAGAGCTCCTTGTAAAGATGGGTGGAGCTGAGCGTGTGGTGAAGAAGCTGGCTGAGATGTATCCAGAGGCGCCGATATATACGCTTCTCTATGATGAGGATTTCTGTGGCAAGGATTTTCCCAGACAGAGAATAATTGCTTCTTTCCTTCAGAAATTGCCTCTCTTCATACGTAAAAGATATCGCTGGCTGCTCGGTCTAATGCCTTATGCTATAGAGAAAATAGATTTATCATCATATGATCTTGTGATTAGCTCCAGCTCTGCTTTCGCACACGGAGCCCTGACTTCATCGGAAAGCGTGCATATCTGTTATTGTCATTCGCCTATGAGATATGCCTGGGATTATACCCATCAATATCTGAAGGAGAAATGGTTTAATCCCCTGACCAGATGGCTGGCAGGCGGACTTCTGGAGAAGATAAGGATTTGGGATAAGATAGCGGCGGATAGGCCCGACTACTACATAGTGAATTCGGAGAATGTGCGTAAACGCGTAGAGAAATATTATCGTCTACCTTCGGAAGTGATTTATCCTCCAGTGGATACTGTGAGATTTGCTATGGCTGTGCCTGGGAAAGAACAGAAGGAAATGGGAGATTATTATCTGATGATTTCTACTCTCGCAGCGTATAAAAAAGTTGATCTAGCTATCAGTCTTTTCAATAAAATCGGTAAAAAACTTGTGATTATCGGAGATGGCGCAGAGGCGGATTTCCTCAAGACCATGGCCGCTCCGAACATACACTTCAAAGGAAGATTATCTGACTCAGAGTGCGCTGCATGGATGGCCGGATGCAAGGCGTTCATCTTCCCTTCTGAAGAAGATTTTGGAATTTCCATGGTAGAAGCTCACGCCGCGGGCAAGCCGGTACTGGCTTACGCCGCAGGAGGAGCACTGGAAATCGTGAAAGCAGGATTTAATGGAGAATTGTTTGCAGAGCAGAGTCTCGAATCACTGGAAGATGGGCTTGGTCGACTTATAGTGAATTATCCCAATTATCGAGCCAAGGAGATATGCGCTGAAGCCCATAAGTTCTCAGAAAAGAATTTTGAGAAACAATTTAGAGAAATGGTAAAGCTCAAATGCTCTTAATTTAAGTCTGGATTTCATGTAGAAATTAGAGGCTATTTCTTAAGAGTACTCATGTCACTTTATCGAAATTATCGACCGAAGGATTTTCCTAGTCTGGTCGGACAGGATCACATCAAAATTACGCTTCTGAACGCTATAAAGAGCGGTCAGATCTCACATGCCTATATGTTTACCGGACCGAGAGGCACAGGTAAGACGACGACAGCTCGACTGATGGCGAAGGCTATCAACGCCGAGATGAGTGAGGATGGGCGTTTCGATGGATCTGAGCTTGCCGAAGAGATAGATAGCGGGCATCTGATAGACGTCATAGAGATAGATGCTGCATCAAACCGCGGTATAGACGAGATGCGAGATCTGAGAGAGAAAATCAATTACTCCCCTACCCGCGCCAAGAACAAAGTGTATATCATCGATGAGGTGCATATGCTGACCAAAGAAGCCTTCAACGCACTTCTGAAAACTCTCGAAGAGCCACCTTCTTTCGTGTATTTCATCATGGCTACTACGGAAATTCACAAAGTGCCTGAGACAATTATCTCGCGCTGTCAGAGATTTGATTTCCGCAGAATTACCGAGAAGGATTTGTACGATAGATTAGCTTTCGTGTGTCAGTCTGAAGGATATATCGCTGAAGATGAAGCCTTGAAAATCATTGCACGTCAGGCGCGAGGCGGTCTGCGCGACGCACTGAGCATGCTCGAGCAATTGGTAAATGGCAAGAAACTGGATCTGGATAATGTGAAGAAAGTACTCGGGATTAGTAATTTCGGAGCGGTGGAGGCGATATATGGGATGCTTCGCGACGGGCAGGCTGCCGAGGCAGTGACTGAAATCACCAGAATATTTTCAGCCGGAGTGGATCTCATACAATTCAATAAAGAATTACTGGATTATCTTCGCATAGAAATGCTTGAGAAGGTCCGCAGCGGAGACGAAGATTCAGCGCGATGGATAATAGATTTGATCGCCAATTTTCAGGAAGCGTATGAGAAACAGAAATTTTCCTATATACCTGAATTGCCTTTGGAAGTAGCCATAGTGAAGTCTGCTCTGAAAATCCGTGGAGGCAAAGCAGAAGAAGGGCGGGACGGCTCAAAAAAAAAGCCTGAGGCAGTGAAAGGCGGGGAAGCGCTAGAAGCGAAAAGTGGTGTTGAAGCGCAAAGTGCAAAACGCAAAGCGCAAAACGAAGTAGAAGTGCAAAGTGGCGTTGGAGCGCAACGTGGTGTGGTTGGGGGTGTGGAGAATGGTGGCGGAGCTGACGATGAGAAGAGTGAGGAAGTAAGCATAGTTGGTACTGACTCAAGTGGATCTGTGCAGGAAGTTAAAGCTGATGGAGCCGTGAGCCTCCAGGAATTGAAGTCCAGATGGAGCAAAGTGTTCGACAGAATAGATAATCCACTAGCTAGGAGATGTCTGATGGCAGCTCATGTTCTGGATTTGAATGGAGGAAGTTTGACTCTGGGATTTTCAAATAATTTCAATAAGGATAAATTATTTGTTCCAGAACTTTTGGCGCTATGTGAAGCAGCTATACTTGGGGAATTTGGTATAAAAGTGGCTCTTCACGGGAAAGTAGATACGAGTATTGCTCCTATGAATAAGCCAACTCCGAATAATGTTGACTTTAGTGCAAACAGAAGCGATGAACATGCCGGACTGAACAATAAAGTTGCCACTTCACAAAGCGCTGATATGGTAAGTTCGGCTTTGGAGATTTTCGGTGGTGAAGTGGTGTAAGTATTTATTCTGAGTTGCAGAAGACTTAATCTGATGATCTGGTAGGACAAGACAAAGTGTTGACCTAAGCCGTCGCGTTAACGCTAATTACAGATCTATTTGCATTTAATGTTTCGTTAAATGTTTGAAGATGTGTTCTGACTCCACTCAGTATCCCTGTCTCTATAATAGCAAGCATTGTGCTCTCGACTACAGGAACTGAAACAGCATTGCCAAATTGCTTCATTGCAAGACGACAATTTGAGTGCGGAATAAATGTCTCTGGGAAGCCTTGCAGTCTTCCGGCCTCAAATGGTGTAATTTGACGGTAATTCCTCTTAATAAGGACTTCTTGAATAAAGTTTTCTTTATATTCAGATGGGTTGTGACCTGTTATTTGCTTTGTCGCAACGAAATCCTTTGTACCAGTCGCCGTAAGTGTTGAAAATATATGTGAATTAGGGAGATATATTCTGTATATATCCTTTATTCCTGCTGAATTTTTTGAGTTCACCAGATCAAACTTGTCTTTGGATATTATCCTTAAAATATTCTTTTTCACTAATCCATGTATATCTTTTCTTGAAATGGATGGAATCAATTTTTGGAGATCCATTAAGGTCATCGGATTCCCATCCTTCTCACCATAGATTTTTTTTCTTCTGTTCTTCAAAATCGTTATACAAATCTGCTTTTCCTTGTCAGATGTATCTGCTATCTCCCAAGAATGGATTGTGGTATGCCCGTTTCTGGTATCACACAAAACGAAAAAGTCGTTAAATTCATCTACTTTTTGAAATTTATTTCTAGAAAGAGGAATTTTCCCTCCGAATAAGGCTTGTGGAGTAAATTTACTTTTTATTGAAACCGAATTATCCAAGTTCTCTAAGAATTCAAACAGCTTATGTGAATCAGCTTTTTGAGTATTATATTGGAAACTTTTTATTAATGGCAAATCATTCCTTATACCAACAATAAATATTCGTTCTCTGTTCTGTGGTAATCCAAAATCATAAGAATTTTGAACCTTGTGAAACACTTTATATCCACATTCTGCTAATTGATTTGTTATCAAATTTAGATTTTCAATATTTCGTGGATCGGCCAGTCCCTTTACATTTTCAAATATAAAGGCTTTGGGTTTGTTTAGCTTTACAAGCCTGATCGTGTCAAACCAAAGTTGACCTCTTGGGTCTTCAAATCCTCTCATTTTCCCTGCGACTGACCATGATTGGCAAGGGACTCCGCCCACAAGGACATCGCAATATGGTAATTTACTCAAATCAGTGATGCTTCCTAACTCAGCATCGGGACGGCCTTTCTTACAGAAATTAGACTTATATGTCTTAATAGCTTCCTTATCAATCTCTGAAAATCCGACGCATTCTCCTCCTAATCGTTCTAAAGCGATCCTAAATCCACCTATTCCCGCAAAAAGGTCAATAAAACTAAATTTTGGGATGTTTTTTGTTAGCATCTTTGTTCTTAATATATATTTTAATTACACTAATTCGGTCAAAATGTGTATAAGATATTTAGGCTAAATTGTTTTGAAATACATTTACGATGAATATATGAGTTTAATTGAATTAAGTTATATTACTGATGCGTTACTGGAGGAAGCGGTTGCTAAAGTTGTGTTTGCGACCAAAAAGCATCTTAGAAGTGGCGAATCACTTAACCACAAGAACACTGTGGATCCATTCTCTGCTATTTTTGATTCAATGATACAAAATATTTCTTATTCTGATTGGGTGAATCAGGAGAGGGCCAGGCAGGCTCAAAAAACTCTACAAAACGCAATCGGGAATTTCCATCAGAATGTGCTTGGATTTGTACCTGGTTGGGAAAATCTGAAAGTAGGAAAGGGATTAGACTTGAGAAATGATTCCAGAAATATAATTGCAGAAGTGAAGAATAAACATAATACAATGAATTCCAGTTCTGCTCTGGCTACATATGAGAAAATGCAGAAGCAGCTTGATTGGGATCCGAGTTGTAAGGGGTACACCGCATACTGTGTAATAATAATCCCACACACAAAAAAGGCTTTAAATACTCCCTTTGCGCCGACAGAGAAAGGTGTCTCAAGACAAAAAAGAGAAGATATCAGGATCATAGATGGAAAATCTTTTTATGAGTTGGTGACAGGGCAAAGTGATGCGCTTGCTCATCTGTATAATAGATTACCAATAATATTGGCGAAAGTTTTAAAAAGCTCTGTAAAATTAACTGATATTGCTGAATATTTGGATTTGTTTAAGAAGGTTTATAGTTATTGAGGTGCTAATTATAAAAAGCCCATGGAATAAATATTGGGCTTTTTAATTTTGTTGAATTGACTAGAATCGCCTAAACCGTCTTCTTCTGTACTTCTGGAGTGAGAGTCGCTTTGTGTGAGAGCTTGTAGCGGCCTTGATTGTCTACTTCGAGGAGTTTGACTTTCAGAAGATCGCCTTCCTTCACTACGTCTTCGACTTTGTTTACTCTTGTGTTTGCCAATTCTGAGATGTGGACCAGGCCGTCTTTCCCCGGAGCTATCTCTACGAAAGCACCGAATTCCATAATCTTCACGACTTTGCCTGTGAATACATCGCCCACTGTAGGCTGATATGTTAGGCGATGAATCCATTCTTCAGCGGCCTTGCCTGATTCTTGATTGAGAGCCGTAATCATCACTATACCGCTATCGTCGATATCTATCTCTACGCCAGTCTCTTTCGTGATTTTCTGAATTGTCTCACCGCCCTTACCGATGACTGTACGAATCATTTCCGGATCGATCTTGATGGCTGTGATGCGAGGAGCATACTTGGAAAGCTCTGTGCGAGGAGCGGCCAATGCAGCGGCCATAGAGTCGAGGATTTTGCCTCTAGCTACTTTCGCTTTCGAGAGAGCTTCTCGGAGAAGATCTACTGAAAGACCTTTCACTTTGATATCCATCTGTAGTGCGGTGATGCCTTCTCTTGTACCGGCTACTTTGAAATCCATATCTCCGGCGAAATCCTCCATTCCCTGAATGTCAGTGAGAATCTTGTATCCGTTGGCCAGATCGCCGTCATAAGTCACGAGACCCATAGCGATACCGGCGACAGGGCTCTTGATAGGTACTCCCGCGTCCATCAGAGATAGAGAAGAGCCGCAGACTGAAGCCATGGAGCTAGAACCGTTACAACTCATGATTTCTGATACTACCCAAATAGTGTATGGAAATTTAGCCTTGTCTGGAAGCATAGGGATGAGCGCGCGTTCAGCAAGATTGCCGTGACCGATGTCGCGACGGGATGCGCCACGGAGTGGTTTGACTTCACCTACAGAATAAGGAGGGAAATTATAGTGATGGAAATATGTCTTCTCAGTATCCTCGTCCATAGTGTCTACTGTAAGCGCTGAACCTGGAGAACCGAGTGTGGTGACTGACAGTGCCTGAGTCTCCCCTCTCTGGAAAAGTACTGATCCATGAGTGCGTGGCAGTAGTCCTGTCTTGATAGTGATTGGACGGATCTCGTCGAGCTGGCGGCCATCGAGGCGAAGGCCTTTCTCGAGAATATTCTTGCGCATGTTTTTCTCCATGAGCGTGTTTAGGTCTTCCTTCAGATCACCGAGAGTAAATTTGCCCTCAGCCAGTTCGGCTGCATAACGCTCTTCCAGCATATGCTGAAGTTCTTTCATTTTGCCTTTTACTTCGGCTTTGGTTATACCCTTGATTTCGTCGAGCTGAGCTGGAGTGACAGCGGCAATGACAGCTTTCAGTGACTCAGCATTCTCAGGAGCGGTGAGGATAGTCAATTCCGGCTTTCGGAAGGCAGCCGCAAATTCTTTCTGCAAAGCGCAGATTTTCTTGATTTCCGCATGAGCCATCTCTAGAGCCTTTAGCATAGTCTCATCATCGACTTCCTTAGCTCCGGCTTCTACCATAGTGATGGCTTCTTCAGTACCAGCGACAACCAGATCGAGACGACCTGATTCCACCTGCTGATATGTCGGGTTGATGATCAACTGATTGTCGACCAGACCTACTCTGACACCCGCGACAGGGCCTGAGAAAGGCATGCCGGAGATACAGAGAGCGGCGGATGAGGCGATAAGTGCCGATGTGGATGGATCGACTTCCATGTCTGCTGATAGACAGGAACAGATCAGCTGTACGTCGTTTATCATGTTCTTCGGGAATAGCGGTCGTATAGGACGGTCGATCAGACGGGAGTTGAGAATTCCTTTCTCGGATGGACGGCCATCGCGCTTGATGAAGCGGGAACCGCGGATTTTGCCTGCTGCGTAGTATTTCTCTTCGAAGTCCACAGTGAGAGGGAAGAAGTCAGTACCAGGTCGCGCGTCGCCCATCACAGCGCTTGCGAAGACGACTGTGTCTCCCAGCGAAACTGTCACTGAGCCATTAGACTGATTGGCGAGTATCCCTGTCTCTATCCTTAGAGTTCTACCAGCTAATTGCATTTCATATGTTTTGTTTTCCATTTGCGGATTTATAATGATTTATAGTTTTGTGATGAGTTTTGAAAACCAAGTCCGGCTGATTGTAGCATAGACTTGGTTTGGTGGAGTTTTACTTGGTATTGAGGCGTAGACTTTTTGTTTGGAAAGCTTCGCTTCGTTATGGGTGTGCCGCTTAGGGGCGGCACGGATTCGCCTAAACGGCGAATCTAAAATTATTTCCCCAATTCCAGCTTGGCCATCAGACCATCGTAAGTCTCTTTCTCGTTGAGCTTGAGATAGTTCAATAATTTGCGGCGCTTACCTACCATAATCAGAAGTCCACGTCTGGAGTGATTGTCCTTCGAATGTTCTTCCAAATGTGATGAAAGTTGTTTGATTCTTTCGGTCAGTATGGCGATTTGTACTTGTGGTGAACCGGTATCCTTCGGATGAACCGCGTAGTCTGTAATCACCTTTTTCTTGTCAGGTCTTTTCATTGGTTTGTTATGGATAAATTTTACTTTTTAATAGATGCGAGCAGCATTTTATCAGAGCGACTAGGGATTGGCAAGCGATTCTTTTTGTGTTAATAGTGATACCAAAAACATAAACAACCCCATGAATTACAAAGAAATTGTCGCGGAAGCCTGGAGATTTACTCTGGAAAATAAGCGTTTGACCCTATGGTTCGGGGCAATCCCGGCCTTCTTCACGACAGTATATGGTATAGGATATATCATCTATCAGTATTACGCGTTTCTCTCATCGAAACTTTTCCAGAATTGGCCTCACAGTTTTCTCTCACTGGTTTTCACAACTACATGGGATTTCCTACTGAATCATAGAGGACTGATAATTCCGATGATTGTGATTGCGCTGGTCTTGATAGCACTATATTTCCTGGTGCCGGTGATATGCCAGGGAGGCCTGATACAGGTAATAGCCAGGCGTAAAAACGGCCAACAAGTGCGAGCACGTCAGGGAGTAAATTACGGCTTCATGACTTTCCTGCCATTGCTGGAGTATAGGATATTTATCTCTACGCTCAGCGTGGTCTCCATATTCTCGATAATGGCTACAGCAGTCAGAAATCTCGGCTTCGTATCGCTGAATATACTTGTACCGACATTTGTCTTCGTGCTTATCGCGGCACTGGTGATGGCGGTCTGCTTCACTTACACCGAATTCTATATAGTGATAGACGGAGACAATGTACTGACTGCCGTGGCGAAAAGCATTAAACTCGTAGTGGAGAATCTCGAGGAGACCGTGCTTCTCACTATACTGATGCTAATCATAGGTCTAAGGATTATTTTTCAGGTATTGGTGGTCTTGCTTATACCGGTAGTGGCTCTGGGGGCCGTATATCTTATGACTTTGGCAAATCTACCTACACTCGGAGTAGTGACAGGTGGAGTACTTGCCGTAGCAGGACTCATAGTGGCGTCTTATCTAAATGGAATCATACATGTGTTCGCCATGACAGTATGGACTTTCACTTTCCTGAAGCTGAGTTCCATAGTGAAAAGTACAGCTCGAGATGGCGGTGAAGTAGCTGTGGCACCTAGTGAATCGCCGAAAGAGTCTTAAGCGACTATAGCTGTGATGCTTGCAGGATAGAGAAGGAAAAGACTTATATATATGATACTGAGAATTAGAAGTCTTCTGAACATACCGCCATAATTCAGAGGAGATAGGTTTTTCGAGGTTTTCTGACGGTCTCTATAATAACTGAATTCGATTGTGAGAGTGCTGAACACCGCTAGGCTGAGAAATATCAATACTGCCGGATTAATATATAGACTGAATAGTGGCCCGCCTATTCCACTGAAGAAGATCGGATGAGTCTGAGCCAGCACGTATTGCCCTCCTATCAGATAAGTGACTATAAGACTGGTATAATGACATCCCTGATCCACCCAATACGCCACGAAAGAGTGGCGGCTTTTGCGCTCATGTGCTGCTTTCAATGAGTCAATCACGAAATGCACCAATGCTACCGGCAGAGATATCAGGAATATGGCTACTGTAGGCAGATAGATATATAGCAGCAGCGACATCACCAGGAAGTGAATACTGGCATGCACCGCTACGCCCTTCCAGGACTTGTTTTTCCAGGCGACGAGGTTGTTCGGCTGCAGCAGGAAATCGCCGATAAAGTGCCCCAGGAATATATAGATGAGAATCATTGGTCTAGTGTTAGCTGGTGGCCCTCATATTCGCTTTCAGTCTCTTCATAAATTCGTTGGAAATCTTAGCTGCGATGGAAGGGTTCTCGGAGATAAGCTTCAACATATCTTCCTTGCTGAGTATGAAGAGCTGTGCGGCTTCCAGTACTTTCGCTGTGGCGTTGCGAGGAGTATCTGAGATCAGGGCCATCTCACCGAAGAAATCGTTGTCGCCGAGAAGAGCTATCTCCTGATCGAAACTGGCTGTCTCACCGACATGGTAAATTCTGACTTTGCCTGTCTTGATTATGTACATTTTGTCTCCGGCATCGCCTTCGGTGAAGAGCAGATGATTTTCCGGCAAATAATCCATGGTAATTTTCTTGATAACTTCCCTGCTCTCCTCAGTATTCAGTTCGGCGAAAAGCGGGATTTTCTGCAGAATATTGGCAATTGTCTGCAGATCTTGTTCGTTTTGCTGTGACATGTTAGTGTTGGTTTATAGGTATCATAATATTATATAATAATTATGCCGAATTATCAAGCTGCGCCGGTGGAGAAAAAATGGCAAGAGAAATGGGAAAAATCCGGACTTTATAAAACTGATTTAAGCGCTACAGATAAACCCAAATATTTCATTCTGGATATGTTCCCCTATCCCTCTGGTGCAGGGCTTCATGTAGGCCATCCTAAGGGATATATCGCCACTGATGTCTTCGCTAGGCTGAAAATGCTTCAGGGACACAATGTGATTCATCCTATGGGGTGGGACGCTTTCGGCTTGCCGGCTGAGAATTTCGCTCTGAAAAACAAAACTCATCCGCGCTTCTCGACAGAGCAGAATGTGGCGAATTACAAAAGACAATTGCAACTACTGGGATTCACCTATGACTGGAATCTCGAGATAAACACCACTGACTCGGATTATTATAAGTGGACTCAATGGATTTTCGTGAAGCTCTTCGAGGCTGGCATGGCTTATGAATCATATGAACCGATTAACTGGTGTCCTGTGGATAAGACGGGCTTGGCGAATGAAGATCTGGAGGATGGGAAATGCGAGAGATGCGGGTCGCTAGTCGAGAAGAAGCCGATGCGACAATGGGTGCTGGCCATCACGAAATATGCTGATAGACTGCTGAATGATCTGGACAAGCTTCCTCACTGGGAGCCCGCTATCAAGGAGATGCAGAGAAACTGGATAGGGCGAAGCGAAGGGGTGGAGATAGATTTTAAGATAGTAGGATCACCTGAGCTGATTTGCGTGTTCACGACGCGCGTAGATACGATTTTTGGTTGCAGTTATGTAGTGCTGGCTCCGGAGAATCGGCTGTTGGAAGAGCTGCGCCCGATGATAAAGAATTGGAATCAGGTTTTCGATTATGTGGAGAAAGTGAAGAATAAATCCGATCTGGAGAGGACAGATCTGAACAAAGATAAATCCGGAGTTCTGCTCGATGGAGTGAAGGCTGTGAATCCTTTCAATGGCGCTGAGGTGCCTGTATACATAGCTGATTATGTATTAAATTCTTATGGGACCGGAGCTGTGATGGCTGTGCCGGCGCATGATGAGCGAGACTATGAGTTTGCGAGGAAGTATGGTTTACCCATAAAAGAGGTAATTGCTAAGAAATTTTCTGAAAGGAGAAGTGATGCAGTAAAAAGGGATGGCGTCGCTGCTGTGATAGTGAACGACAAGAAAGTCCTGGTGCTTTACGATAAAAAAAATAGTATTTACAGACTACCTGCAGGTGGATATGAAAAAGAAGAAAATGACGAACAGGCATTGCTTCGAGAAATCAAGGAAGAAACTGGTTACGTGAATTGTAATATTGTGGAAGGGCTGGGAACAATTGAAGCGAACTTCCAGAGATTACCTCTCGAAGGCCAATATCGACATAAATTTCAAAAGGGATACCTGGTTAATTTGGTAAATAACGAAAAAACTGAATTGCATGCTGAAGACATTGATAAATTTGAAAGCATGTGGGTGGCATACGAAGAAGCAATGCAAAAATTTGCTACCAATAAAGAAAGTTGGGGAGAGGAAGAGTTTATTAGAAGAGCTTTTGATGAAAAGAACAGATGCTTCACAGACGATGGGACAATTATTAACTCTGATTTCCTTGAAGATCTGTCCAGTCAACAGGGACGTGAAAGTGCTATTAAATGGTTGGAAGAAAACAGCCATGGAACAAGGAAAATAAATTATAAAATCAAGGATTGGGTTTTCTCGAGACAGCGATATTGGGGCGAGCCGATCCCGATAATTCATTGTGCGTTCTGCGGGCCGGTGGCTGTGCCTGAGAGTGAGCTGCCTGTGAAATTGCCGGATGTCGCGGAGTATGAGCCGAGTGGGACCGGAGAATCGCCACTGGCGAAAATGACGGACTGGGTAAATACCACTTGTCCGAAATGCTCCAAGCCGGCCAAGCGCGAAACCAATACCATGCCTCAATGGGCCGGATCTTCCTGGTATTATCTCCGATATATAGATCCGCGTAATTCATCTGCTCTAGTGGACAAGACGCTTGAGAAATACTGGTCACCAGTGGATTTCTATGTGGGTGGCGCTGAGCATGCGACGCGTCATCTGATTTACGCCAGATTTTGGCATAAATTTCTGTATGACCAGGGTGTGGTGAGTTATGAAGAGCCATTTGTGCGTCTGCAGCATGTCGGGCTTATCATGGGAGAAGATGGGCGAAAGATGAGTAAACGCTGGGGAAATGTGATAAATCCGGATGATGTGGTAGCCCAGTTCGGCGCGGATTCACTGCGCGTCTATGAGATGTTTATGGGGCCTTTTGATCAGGCTGTGAGCTGGAGCACGAAGGGATTAGTCGGCGCCAGCAGATTTCTGGAAAGAACTTACAATGCTGTCACTTCTCTGAGTGCTCGTACCGGAGACGGCAAGCCTGAAGATCATCAGAAAGCTTTGCATATACTTCATAACACCATCAAAAAAGTCGAAGAAGATATTCAGGAATTCAAGTTCAATACAGCCGTCGCACAACTGATGATTTTCACAAATGAAGTGAAGGATTTGGAATTGGGAGCGGATGCGGTGAATATTTGGCAGAAGATGATTATCGTGTTGTCCCCTTTCGCGCCGCATATTGCAGAGGAATTATGGGAGATGCTGGGTGGGAAGGATTCTGTCTTCCGCGCTAGCTGGCCTAAGTATGAAGCGCAGTATTTGCTCGAAGACAAGATCCGAATCGGCATACAGGTGAATGGTAAAATCCGCGGAGAGCTAGCCATATCCCGCGGCGCCGAAGAACAGGAAGTACTGAAGGCAGCGAAAGCAGAGCCGAGTGTGGCGAAATTCCTGGAAGGCGGACAGATGGTGAAAGAGATATATGTGAAAGAGAAGCTGGTGAGCTTGGTCGTGAAGATGTAGAAGTGAAAAGCGCTTAGCGCAAAGTGAATAGCGTGTGGCAATGTGGCAGCAGTTAGCCGAAAGACACATTTTCATTGGTTCTATGGCATTACAAATCGAACAAAGCTCAGATAATGAAGACCAGCATGAAAAGGTTTTAAGTTGGTATCGCGCAATTTTAAGAGACTTACGTGGAATTGGATTTGAGCCATCTCCTGCAGAAAGTGTTTTTTTGCGCCAGTCAATTCAAAAATGTTTTGATGAAAATGAAGAACTTGAATTAATTGATGATAAAGGCGAAAGTATGGACTATCTTTTTATATTCCCGGAAATTATTGAACGATTTTTCTTTCACTATTATGGAGTTAATTATTATGAATATTTTCGCAGTATTAATATAAAATACCGGAAAGAAGCAAT
>CAIOIA010000002.1 GCA_903858295.1 uncultured Candidatus Peregrinibacteria bacterium
ACATTCTTGGCCAGATCAGTCTTGGATACATAGCGAAGCAGTCGGGTAGTACTGAGCAGGACGAAATCACCGCTCTCCAGCTCACCCGAAGCAATATTTGTAAACACTTCTTTCCCGATGCTCTCATCCAAATCATCGCTTATAGTAGTAGCAAATCTCTTCCTCACCAGATAAGCCTCAGCTTCTCCGGCCTGCGTAAGATACAGCTGATCACCCACGATAGCCGCTATAATCACATTCAACTTCCCGAGCCAATCATTACCTCTTTCCAGCTTATATTCATCCAGAGCGCGATTGACTTCCTTCAGCGATTCTTCGAACCTCTCATATCCATCGACTTCACTGTCCGCGAAGAACACCTTCCGCATCTTATCGAAGATAATTTCCCCTACCTTCTCGGCATCCACGGTATTCTGGGAAATCTCCATATTTATGAATATCTTCCCGCTGTTTTCGCCACCTTCTCCCAAATCATAGGCATAATTTTCCACGAAGCTCCCTTCATCCTTACCGACGAACAAGAAATCGTATTGGGTTTTCAAAGAATTGGACATGTTTTAGTTAAATTATTTTTATTTCAATTTTCGCAGACAGAGCTTAGCATGAAAATAAAATTGACACAAAATAAACTTACCGCTATCTTCAGCAGGCCAAAACTTAAGTCAAAGACATGCCAATCGATAGATTACAACAGAAGAAACACCTTAAAATGCACGGTTTCCGAGCCAGGATGAAGACCAAAGGAGGTCGCGCCGTATTGGCTGCCCGTCGTGCCAAAGGCCGCAAACAGCTCACAGTCAGCGACAAGAAATAAGTTTTCCATGCTCGGGAAAAATCAACGAATTTCCAAAAACCGTGTATCCTGGCTGCTCCAGAAAAGCCAGAAATTCAACGACGGTTTTTTCTCGGTTAAATTTCATCTCAACAAAGGCACTCAGAACCGCTATAGTATCGTCGTCAGCAAGAAACTCCTCAAGCTGGCCACAGACCGCAATCGGCTGCGCCGTCAGTGCTATGAAGCCCTCCGCCTCCGCCCCACCCAGACCAATTCCACAGACTTCATGATATTCATCAAATCGACCGCCCTAAGTCTGGACTTCGCCGGGCTACAGAAGCAACTAAGCCTAGTCATCGACAAAATTACATCTCTATCAAACATACAAAATGGACACAAAAGCCCTTAAAAACATACTAAATCAGGCTCTGACATTCTTCGCCATCTTCCTGATCATCAATTTCCTCTACAATCAATTCTTCGCACCTAAGACCTCAGATATACCGAAGACAGGCATACATTTCTCTACCAGCAAGAAGGAATACGGTCTGAACGAGGTAGTCACAGCCACAGTCGAGAACTACACAGATCACAACATCGTGATACAGAATCCATGCCCATCCGCTCCTCTCACAGTACAGACGCTGCAAAGCGGTGCATGGCAGGCCGAGACCGCCACAGCCAAGATAAGCTGCGCCGATCAGAAAGAGTACACTATAGTCCCGGGAGCCAAGCAAATCCTGACATTACAGGACTGGAATCACCAGTTTTTCGGGAATCTCGGACAATACAAACTTCTGCTGACCACAGACGGCCGGGTACTTGAGAGCCCTGAATTCTCCGTAGTCCCAGAGTCATTTTTCGGCTGGATATGGAACATACTCATCTATCAACCTATCTACAACGCCCTCATCCTCTTCGCGAGCATATTGCCAAATCATGATTTCGGTCTAGCCATCATTCTTCTCACTATTCTGATCCGTACAATTCTTCTAATCCCGAATCAGAAAGCCCTCAAATCCCAGAAAAAACTCCAGCACATACAGCCGAAAATCAACGCTCTGAAAGAGAAGCACGGCGGCGATCAGCAGAAGATAGCCCAGGAGACCATGGCCATATACAAAGAGCATCAGGTAAACCCTTTCGGATCATGCCTACCTCTCCTCATCCAGCTGCCAATCTTGATCGGTCTCTATAATGTCATTCAGTCAGGCATAAATCCGAACAACACATACCTTCTCTACGGTGCGCTACAGAATTTCGACCTCTCTACAGTCAATACCATTTTCTTCGGCATACTCGATCTGACGAAAGTAAATCTCATCGCTTTGCCGATAATTGTCGGCCTTCTGCAATTCATCCAGCTGAGGCTCTCTATGGGACAAGCGCGGAAAAACACTCCGAAGACAGATAAGAAAAAGCCAGCCAATGAGATGGAAGTGGCGAACAAAACCATGATATTCATTATGCCATTTATGATCGCATTCTTCACGGCTTCAGTACCATCAGGTGTTGGTCTGTATTGGGCTTTCTCCACCATCTATGGTATCGTGCAGCAACTGGTCGTCAATCGTCAGGTAACTCAGGAAAGCATACAAATAAAAGAAGTTAAAAAATCCCGAGACGACTCCAGAGACGACAAAGTCAAAATTATCAAAACTTAAATCATAATTCACCCTCTATGGAAGAAATCATTCACGAAATAGTGGAAAACCTTGTCGGCCGTATGGGCGGCACTATAAACAAATTTCGCTTCGAGCAAGATCCTGAAGGCGGATATAATGTAAATCTCGAGACCTCCGATCCAAACCTGATGATAGGACATCACGGAGAAAATATCGGCGCACTTCAGCATATCGCCAAATTAATTCTATGGAATAGACTCGGCCCAGACAGCCCTGAAGGCAGACCGGACTTCAGCCTGGACATAGACAATTACAGACATCGTCAGGAGGAAAACGTGATCAGCTTGGCCGAAAGAAAAGTCGAAATGGTCCGTAAATTATCGAGCCCACAAAGCCTTCCAGTCATGAATCCGTATTTCCGTCGCGTAGTTCATCTGCATCTCGCACAGGAGAAATTCAGCGACATTCGCACCGAGAGCCAAGGACAAGGCGACTATCGCTTCATCGTCATCAAGCCGGAAATCATTATATAAATATATGATTGCTTACAAATCAAACTCTCTCTGCTCTCTGACTATAGCTGTCGTTCTGGGACTTTCACTGAGTCCCATGAGTCACAGTCTCGTGCTGGCAGCCAGCGAAGATCAGCTGCCTCCACTTTGCGCTCCATCCTCTACGCTTTGCGCTCCAAATGCAGCCACAGACACACCACAAACTCAGACCTCACCCGCTCCCACCCCAGCCCTCCCACCCGAATCCCCGGTCATCATATACACAGATCTTTTCCCCGACCTGAAAGTCGGCAACCAGTACTTCATCGGCGTCAAATACCTGAAAGATCTCGGCCTGATACAGGGCTATCCTGATGGGACATTTGCACCACTGAGAGAAGTAAATCGCGCCGAAGCTCTGAAAATTCTGACAGGAGCCATACCATTCCAGAGCATGAGTGATGCCGAAAAGCCACTTACACATGAGCAGGAAGCCAGCGGAGACATCACAGCAAATCCAGCCTGCCATTTCAGCGATGTGGACACAGAAGCCTGGTATTATTCATATGTATGTAAGGCGTTTATGAACAAAGTCATTTCAGGTTATCCAGACGGTACATTCCAGCCGGCACAGACCATCAATCGCGCAGAATCCCTGAAAATGGACATACTTCAGGCCGGCCTCTCCACTCAGACGGACTCGGCTGAGAATTTCGACGACGTCTCGACTTCAGATTGGTTCAACGATTATGCCAAATTGGCAAATCAGAAAACTTTCATGATAGAGAGCCGCGACGGTAATCTCACCCCGGCCCGGAAGATGAATCGCGGCGATTTCGTAATGCTGATATACAGGACCATCAGATCCATCCGCAATCACTCCGAATTCGGCAACGCCACTTACTACGGAGGTCGCTTCGACGGCCAGACCACAGCTTCCGGAGAGACTTTTCGGACTGACGAATTGCCCACAGCCGCTCACAAAACCTTGCCTTTCGGCACCATAGCGAAAGTGACTAATCTCAGCAACGGCAAGACGGTTACAGTACGTATCAACGACCGTGGACCATACGTGAACGGAGCTATCATCGACCTCAGCACGGCCGCTTTCCAGCAGATAGCATCGCTCTCTACCGGCGTGGTCGCCACAGAAGTAGAAATCATTTCCAAACCATAGTGGAAGAAATAGTTAAAAGAAGAGGCAAAAGCATCCCCACCAGGACAACTCTCTCAGAGGAGATCAAGAAGAGCATATTTATGCTGTTTTTCGCTTTACTGGCTATCATCATCATGGTCAGCATAGTATATCTGCTGAATTCCAGTCAGACAAATCAGAAAGGATATTCACTGAAAGAAGAGCAGATAAAGAAAAACAATCTCATAGAGCAAAGCGACGATCTGGTAAGCAAAATCATACAGGCCGAATCTTCACAGAGCATAGCCGGAAGCGACCAAGTCCGGCAAATGGTCGAACCGCAGAACACTATCTACATGTATACCGAGAAATCCACCACACCAAAAAAGAAATAAATTTGACTTTGAGGGCTTATTTAATATAATGCTAACGCTTCCGGGAAAGCATCTCAGAGCTTACCAAAAGCAAAAATCAGGCGATATCGTCTAATGGTTAGGACGGCAGGTTTTCATCCTGTAAATCGGAGTTCGATTCTCCGTATCGCTACCAGTGACACACCCTCGAACATTATTTCCCTTCCAACTGAGCCAATATCTCCGCAGCTTTGTCTTTGAGATGTTTGGTGACTGTCTCAGTATCATGATTGACCTGCCAGGCTTCGTCGGCCTTCGTTATGGTCTGATTTGCCAATTCCCGCGCGTCACCATATCGCGATTCCAGAGCGGCTACGAAAGAGCTGACAAGCAGGCTATAAGCCCTGGCAATTTTCGCTTTACTCAGGACTTCAGCGTCAGAAGGATCGGAAGATAATTTGAGAGCCTGTTGGGTCAAATCCACAGCCAATTTTGCAGATCTATCAGCACTTACCACATCATTGCCACTCAGATAATTCTCAATCTGTGAGATTTGAGCATCTGCTTGGGAGGACAAGAATGCCATATCCTGACTATTGATAATCACAAGCGTCAAATAGATAATCTTCGCCACCTCCGCTCTGGATAATTCCCGATTAGGATAGAGTTTATTATCAGAATCCCGAGAAAGCATGCCGCTTTTGCCGGCATAATTCATATAAGGCGTATACCATGCATCCGCAGCCACATCGGCAAATATCTGCTGATTCACCCACAATTCCTTCTTGAACCCGACAGTCTCGAGCAGCATCTTGAGAAATTCCGCCCGGGTCACAGTTCTGGCCGGCGCGAAAGTGCCATCCTGATTACCACTTATGATACCTTTCGACCTGGCAAGTGCCACATAGGGTGCGTACCAGTCAGCTACGGCCACATCCGGAAAAAGCTTGGAAGGATCCATATCATATCCACCAGGCACAGGCGTCTTCAACCCGGCAAAAATCATTTTCAGGGACTCAGCGCGATTTACCAGCTGTCCCGGCTTGAAACTTCCATCTTCATATCCATTCAGTACATCCTGGGAACTCAGATAATCGATAGCCACGAAGTCGGCATCCATCTTATTTACATCAGTAAATTCTTTAGCAAATCCGATCTGATTTCCGGCAATCATCGCCAGAACGCACCCGCAAATTAGATTGGACAGAATTCGTTTTTTCATTGTATTCGACAATTATTAATCTCCATCATTTGTTTTAGAACATTTGGCAGAGAAAAGCCAGCCCCAAATCATCAATCTATTACCCTTATATTTACTAATCAGCAAAAATTTCCTATGCTTCAGACACTGAAAATCTTAATCACATTCAATGCGCATAAATATTTCACGAGAACTTTGTATCGGAGCCGCCCCCTGCGTCGCCATAGCCGGCAATGTATTTCAGATGGATGATGAAGGCAAAGCAATTTTGGTCGGTCCGAGCACAGACGACGCGAATACCAGACTCGCAGCTGAAGCCTGCCCTACCAGAGCTATCTTCCTATATGAAAATAACGGCACACAGATATTCCCGTCTGTAGAGGAATCCCCTCGCGCTTATGTCCCGGAAGCCGGACAGCCAGCCGCCACCGACGACAACATCATTACACAGCCAGCGAAGCCAGCCGCTGCCAATGACAATGCTATTACGCCCGCAGCGAAGCCAGCCGCAGCCAACGACAACGCATCTCCTGACATACAGAAAGCTGCATAATTTTGCATTATGCCACACACTATAGCCTCAGCCGCAATCGACCTGGACCAAGCCAATCTTGCATGGGCGGCTATTATCGAGGCTAAACGCATCGGCATTATCTCACATCGTCACCCCGACCCGGACACTATCGGCAGCAATCTGACGCTCTATGACCTTCTCAGCAGCATGGGGAAGTCCGTTCACTCATATTGCGTGGATCAGATCCCGCAAACCTATCAATTTCTCCCACAGACCAGGGGTTATCTGAGCGAGCTGATACCGGCGGAACACGACTTACTGATCAGTGTCGACTGTGGTAGTCCGGAACAAATGGCCTTCCAGAAGACACATCCGACAATTCTAGAAAGAAATTTCATCAACATAGACCATCACGCTTCGAACCAAAGCTTCGGCATAATCAACATCGTACAGACCAATCTCTCCTCCACCAGCGAAATTATTTTCAATCTTCTCAATTATTGGGGTGTCAGTATTACTCCGCGCATGGCCACTTATTTGCTAGTAGGACTTTACTATGACACAGGCTCTTTCATGCATTCAAACGCCACTCCGGCCGTCATGGAGATGGCGGAAAGTCTACTGCGTCTGGGAGCGAATCAACAATTGATAATTCAGAATCTGTATCATAATTTCAGCCAGGAGAAATTTCATCTATGGGGTAAAACTCTGGAAAAAATCAAAATCACTGATAAGAATTCCGCGGTCGCAGTATTTGGCAACGATGAATTACAGGAATTCCATAATGCCTCGGAGAACCTGAGCGGAGTTATCGATTATATCAGCATGACGAAAGAAAGCGATTTCGCTGTAATGATAAGCGAGGAGAAGACAGGACAAATCAAAGGATCTCTGCGTACCAGATATGACCATATAAATCTCTCTGACTTGGCCGGACAGCTGGGAGGCGGAGGGCACAGGAAAGCTTCCGGATTCGGATTCCCCGGCAAATTGACCAAAGAAGTATCCTGGAAAATCATCCCCAACCCATCATGAATTCACCACATAATCTGAGTAAGGAACAATTACGTGAGCTGACTTCCAAGCTGCTTGATGATGGCAGCTTCCCGCTTACCGCAGAGAAGTTCAATCAAATTGTAGAGCAATTCCAGCCCGCTGAAGGCGCTAAGGACGAAGCAGCTCCAGAAGAATCGCAGCTACCTTTCTCCATGTCAGCGCGGAATAAACTTCAGAAAATCTACAACCCTTATGACCAATCTCCA
>CAIOIA010000003.1 GCA_903858295.1 uncultured Candidatus Peregrinibacteria bacterium
TGGATTTGCGCCTGGTGAGTGACGAGCATCCTTTGGCGAACACTACTAAGGCGTTTCAAAAGTGGGATGATGAATTTCTAGAATGGTCCAGTCAGCCGAGTGATGTCTATGCGGATACTGACCGTCTCCTGAATGCCGATGTGGCTGGTATCGATAAGATGCTTGCTGAGGCGAAAACTGTGAGTGAATTCCTGATGTTGTACAAACACAAACATCATTATAGATATATTAGTTTGGCGAAAGCTGTATGTGATATGCCTGAGTCTGAAGAATTGTTCCGTTTGATGCTCGTAAACAAAACTATGGAAAGTATTTTAGGTGGAAATCTTTATTCTACTTCCGATGAATTGAGAAGACTTATTGGTAGTTTCGATACTGTGGATTTCTTCAAATTGAAAACAGCTGCTCATTATGAAGTGACGGTAGAAAAGGATCTTTTAACCGACGGCATGAAAGATTCTTATATGAATAGTCAGATAAAAGAATTGAATGATCTTGTGGAGAAAGAATTACTTGATTTTTATAAAAATGTCGCTGGAACAAAAGAGCAAATCGAATTGGTGAACAAGGTGGAAGAATATCTGAAAACCGGCAAGTTTCAGGATGAACTGTTGACTGTGGTAATGCAGGATCTGAGCTGTGAAAAAGTAAAGGGGGAGATGATTAAAAGTAATGAAAGCAAATTGAGACATGGAGCGCGTCTGACTTATGATGATATGAGTGACATCAAAGGAGTTGATTTCAATAATACAGATGAGTTTGGTGAGATGCGTGAATTATATAGAAAACATCTGGTACTTAGAGCTTTGGAGCCACTTCGACCTGAGAGGCAGGATTTTACTCGATTGAGTCAATTGTTGCGCAAATCTGGATTGCCACTAAAGCATATGGATTATTTTTCCAGATTGTTACTTGGTGGGGATGTTGATCTGACTACAGCGGATCTAGATTTGAGTGATTATCTGAAAGCCATTTCTAAAGAAGAATTGATTGAATTATTACATGTGTTTGAAGATATTCCTGGCATTGGTTTGTTGAAATTGTCGCCAACCCGCGATATGCATAATGCCATACAACAATCACGAAATACCCTTGGATATGGCAAGAGTTTTGAATTGAAAACAAAATATCTACATCATTTCCCGAATGGTGAGAAAGATGCTATGGGGCAGGGGAGTCAGGCGATTATATATTCTATAGCCTGGGAGATTTATACCCGTGGTTATGGTGCTGGAGAGCTTGACGTCGCTAATGCTCCTTATAAATCTCCTGTTCTTGTGAATTTATCTGAAGATGATTGGCGGGAATTGCTTAAGTCTAATCTTCCTTCAATGTCAGATGAGGTTTTGAAATTAGCAATTTTGAGAGTTGTGCTGTGTGATGGAGATCTTAAGCAGATAAATAAATTTCTGTTGGATACTCTGATTGATACTGAGAATTTGCCTAATAATACTCATTCTTTGTTTGTCACTGATTTTACTAAATTATTGGATGTTCAGTTATGGGACTCAGAGACAACTCAGATCTTGTATGCATCTGTTATTGATGATTATTTTAGAATATTGGCTCCTGCCTATTCTTATATGCAACCTAATACTGCATATATTTCTACTGCTGATTTTATTGAATTGCTTAAGAAAGTTCGTGAACTTGCCAAACTTCATCCCGTAGAATTTGTGCCGGAAAATAAATATTATGTGTCGAATACTCATTCTGAGGGCCAGCTCTCGATGATGATGATGCGTGTATCACAATTGCATAATGCGATGGAATTGTTACCAGCTCTGAAACTACAGCTTCGTGATGGAGCTCATCTCGGATTTGCTTTCTGGGACGTGGAAATGAAGTCTACTCTTGCTCAATTCGATCGGGATGCTCTTAGGTCCTTGTTGGCTTTTCCGGCACTGAATGATCCTGCCAACGCTGATCTGAAGATGGTATTGAAGATGTTATCGGATGTCACTGAGTGTGTGGAGAGTGAACAAGAACGACTGTCCTTCATGGAAAGAATGCTGAAATTTCTCTCCACGAAATCTCCAAGTGTGTTTTATGGCCTACTACTGATAGAGAGTTTTGTGGAATTTTCAGAGTTGATTTCGAGAGCTCAATCGAGCATTGAAGATAAAGCTTTGCAGCAAAGTTATCTTATAATGCTACATGAATTATTACCCCAGAGCAGACAAGAGAAATTCTATCAGTTGATTCGGCCCATGCTCAGCCTGGATGTGGATAGAATTGGGAAGAAGAATGCCAATTATGAATATCGGAATATAATTATTGAGGAAGGTGATCTTGATAAAGATGAACAATTTGATGAGGTGAAAGCTTTGCGTGATAATGAGAAGCTCTTTGAACATAGGTTTGGTAAATCAATCTCTGAATGTTCCCGTGAGGAGATAGAAGAGTTGTTACCCGAATTGTATTTACAATTTATTTCCAAATTGCTTCCGAAAGAAATGGGGCATGGACTTCAAGCTCATGCATTTATGGATTTGATGAAGAGGCGACATAATTTCGTGGAAAATACTCAGAGTTATGCAGGAGAGTTGAGAGATTGTCGTAATACTATCCCTATGCCGACTTTGCGTAATGAAGCTACGAGAGATCAACAATTCCTTGCTACCAAGTTGCGTCAATCAGAGGATCGAATGCTGGCTTGTGTGAGCCTTGATATGAGAATTGAGGAATTGTTGAGCATCGCTCCGGTGCAGACCGTGGTGCGTGACATTTATCTGGAAAAATTTGCTGAGGATGAGTTGAAGGATTTGAAGGATAAAGTGGCAATAATGAAAGTATGTGACACTATCTGGTCACTCATGACTGATGCCTGTCCTTCGAAAGAGGCTTTGGCAATTCGTTATCTGGATGCGAGTTTTGAGCTTCAGCCTGAGTTGCTTGAAGATTATGAAAATAGTATGAGACTCGTTGTGAAATATTTGCCTAAGGCGAGTTTTGCCCGGAATAGTTATCTGGATAAGATTGAATTAAAGGCGGATTTGAAAGTTGAGCGGCTTCGTGTTTTGAATGGTTTGAGATTCTCTGACGAAGGTAAGGAAGATAAGGATGATAATGGGTTTAAGGCTTTGATTACAGGGAAAATCAATGAGATGAATAGATCGGAAAGGATGTCTTTTTATTTCTGGCTGACTGGAATGAAAAGTAAAAAGCCAATAAATATTCTGAATTTGGAAAGACAGGTCTATGGGGATGCGGGAAGTTTCAAAGTATATTTTGCCAGTCTGAAGTCACAGGAACAAGCCTTGCTAGTCAAAAGACTAAGTCTGGGAGCTGAAGGGATTTTTGATTTGGAGACTGTCGGGCATGGTGTGGTTCTTCAGGCTCAATCTGAACGTGCTGAATTTGTAGATTATCTGCTGGTGAAAATAATCGAGAGAAATGGTGAGAAGAATAGTTTTATTAGTGGAATTCTCAGGTCTCTGCTTCTCTCTGCTGAACCAGCCAAGGCAGCTGAGATTCTCGGCTTGCTGACTTCAAAATTAGCAGAAGTTCGAGTAAATGAGCAGCAAATTAATATGCCAGAAACCATGGGAATAGTGCTCGGTAGCCTTGGTGTTGTCGGGAAGAAATTGGGACAAAGTCTGGCTGAGCTCGATATCGTCCCACTGGAATATCGCGAAGTATTCAAGAAAATGCAGCGTGAATCTACAGTAGTCCCCAAACATGCCTTGGCTGAATTGGCAGATTATTATGGCTTATTGGAAGGGAAAGATGGGCTGCGTATTATTGGTTTTGAAAGAATGCTTGGAGCTGCGTCCAATAAACAGGCCTGTCTACTCGAGGTGGAGGTCGTGGATTCCAGGTGTGGATTACCGATAGGACGACATCGTCTCGTAGGAAAGTTCAAAAGACCTTCTGCCCAGAAATCAGCCAATCTGGATAAGGATTTGGCACTCGTGGAGAAAATAATAAGTGATTTATCTGATGAAAAAGAGTTGCAGAAAATGCCGCCTGGATTTGTTGATTCTTTGAAAGATGCTGTATTGCGTGAGCTGGATTTCGAGAAAGAGGCTGTGTTTGCCAGACAATTGCGGGGTGATTTTGCCAAACTGGAACAGTCAGGCATGGAATATAAGCTGTGTTTGCCAAAAATTGTTTATGCCAGTAATGATTTAGTGCTTGAGACTTTGGCGTCGGGGATAAGTCTCAGGGAATTTATTGATGGTGACGAGTCTGGGAATTTGGCTGAGGGATATGAAAAACTTGATTTGGCGCAGATCTCTAAGAATGTCTTGAGTGAGGCTTTGCGTGAATTATTGGTCTCTGGAAATGTGCATGCCGATCTCCATCCCGGAAATATTTTTGTGGATGTGAATAAGAATATTACTTTCATAGATGTAGGGATGAATGAGAGTTTGTCTCTGCGAGAGCGTGGTCAGGTAGGAAAACTGTTGCTTGGACTTATCTCTGGAAGCGCTGTCATAGTCAAATCAGCTCTGGCTGATCTGGGAATGCGGACTTCTGGTAAGTTGAGTTTGAGCGCTGGAAAATTCGAGAATAATGTCAATGAAATGATACATTTCGCCAAAAGTTCAGGTATGAAATTGCCTGGTCTACTGACATCTGTTTTGAGTTCTATCTCCAAATTATCTACTTATGCCAAGTTCTTGAAGCTCAGCGATATGGCTGCAGTGATGAGAGAAGTCGGTCAAATGTATGGAGAGAATCGACTCGGAATAGACGGGTTTGATCTGGAGGATCTGAGTCTGTAAGCCTGGTGGGAGTCATCTTGCGGCCAGGCAGATTTTCTCGAAGTCGCTGATTTGTAGATTCTGAGGTCTTGCGTTGCTGTCGATTCCGGCTTTCTCTAGTAGGGCGGTGATGGCCGGTCGGTCTAGATTTTGCCAGCCTTGAAGTGAATTGAGAAGAGTCTTGCGTTTCATGGAGAAGGCTTTCCGTATCAGGCTGATGAATAGGCTTGGATCGCTGACCAGAGGTTCTGGATGTATAGTAAGTTTCAGTATAGCTGAGTCTACTTTCGGGGCTGGGAAGAAGTTGGTCGGGGAGACTTTCGCGATGATTTCGGGGTGGGCGTAGATCTGGGTTTGCAAACTGAAAACTCCGTGGTCACCTGTACGCGCGCAGATCTTCTGGGCGACTTCAAGCTGTACTAGAAGAACAATGGTGGTGGGGCGGATTGACGGTGGAGTGACTTGCAAGAAATGGCTTAGAATAGGGGAAGTTATGTAGTACGGTATATTCGCGATGACTTTGTATGATGTGGATGGAGGCGTGCTGTCTAGCACGTCCTGATGAAGGATTTCGAGATTCTTTTGCGTCTGAAAAGTTTTCTCAAGATATGGAATTAATTTTGTATCCAGTTCTATCGTTGTGACTTTCTTAGCTCTTTGCGCTAATTCCTGTGTAAGTAGTCCAAGTCCAGGGCCCACCTCGACTATTTGATCGGTCGGCAGTATATCCGCCGCCTGCAAAATTTGATCAATAATTTGAGTGTTGAATAGGAAATTCTGCCCCAGTCTTTTCTCTGTATATAGATTCTCACGCTTCAGTAATTCGAGTAGTTGCTGTTTGTTGTTATAGATCATCCGGTCTGCAGTTAAGCCAGAATTAGAAGTATTTTGTTGCGGCTGGTAAGTCCGCTGACTAGTTGTAGTTTGGATTTGGGGAGGCTAAGCTCGTCTGACAGGAAGTCGATCAGATTCGTGTTTACTTCGCCTTTCTTCGGCGCGCCATGTACTCTTACTTTGAGAAGTACCCGGCCATTCAATTGTTCGAAGCAGTCGACGATCTGGTCTTCCCGGCTTTTGGGTGTGACTTTTACGTCGATGATGATCTGTTTCTGGCCGGCGAGTTTATTGGTGAGAACATTAAGCATTGAGTTTGTGTTTTTTTCTGGATAAATATTTGTTTAATTCTATCAGTAAAGTGATAAGCAGACAGGAAGATATTACCATGGCCCAGTCGATGGGGCTCAGTCCTGCGGTGTGGAAGAAGGCTTGCAATGGAGCGAATTCCACTACTGCTACAGCGATCAGAATTGAAAAAATATTGGCAAAAATAAGCTTCAGGTTGTTCAGCGGGTTGATGCGGAATACCGATTCATGTTCTGTTTTGGCGTTGAATGAATTAGTAATTTGAATTACTACCATAGCCACAAATGATATGCTTGCTGCTTGATTAGCTAGCTCCACCGGTATGGATTGCCCGTATATCCAGCCGCCCGTAAACAGTTTGTAAGCATAGAGTCCTACCATTACTATACTGATTTCTAGTCCTGTGATGAGTATTTTCCTGATGAATGATGGTTTGAGAATTTTCTCATCTTTGCTGCGAGGCGGATTCTCCATTATGTGTTTCCCTGCCGGTTCTGCTGCCAGGGCGAGGGCCGGGAATAGATCCGTGACGAAGTTGATAGTGAGTATGAGAGCGGCTGTAAGTGGCGATCCCAGGCCGGCTAGAAGGCAGAAGAAGATAGTCATAACTTCTGCGATATTTGAGGAGAAAATATAATAAATGAATTTTTTCAGATTGGAGAATATCACTCGGCCTTCTCGGATGGCTGTCACAATAGTAGAATAACTGTCGTCCATTAGCACAATGTTTGCCGCTTCCTTCGAGACGTCAGAGCCGCTTATGCCCATCGCAATACCGATGTCGGCACGCTTCAGTGCCGGTGCGTCATTTACTCCATCACCCGTGACGGCGACGATTTCCCCGTTCGCTTTCAGAAGAGAGACAATTCTTAATTTGTGTTCTGGCTTACTTCGAGCGAAGATCAGATCGAGATGTTTGTTCGTAAATTTATGCTGTATTTCCTCGTCCGGCATGTTGTCGAGCTGGTCACCGGTAATAATTTCGTAAGGATGTTGATCTGAGATGAGTCCTATCTGCTTGGCGATTGCAGCTGTAGTGAATCCATGATCACCTGTGACGATATATGTCTTGATGCCGGCAATTTTGGTCAGTCGTATGGATTCGGCAACGTCTTCACGTGGAGGATCCATCATCCCCGCTATACCTATATATACAAGTTTCTTTTCCAATATGTTGATTTTCTCCTTGAAGTCAGTCATGTCCAGGATTTCTTGTAGTTGCGCTGCTGTGATTTCTTTGTATGCGAGGGCGATGGTTCTCAGTGCGTCTTCATTGAATTTCTCGTTCATAGAGAGCATTTCTTCTTTAACCCCTTTGGTGAGAATAGTCGTCTTACCGTGGTACAAGCGTTGATCGCATTGTGGGATTAGCTGATCTGGAGCTCCTTTCGAGAATACATAGAATTTATTATGTCGCTTATCCTGAAATATTTTTGTCATGATTTTACGGTCCGAGTCGAAAGGTAATTCGTGAATTTCTACCATGTCTTCGTGATGTACTGGATCGGCATGTAATTTCCTAGCCATGACCAGAATTGAGCCTTCTGTCGGATCTCCGAGTATAGAATAATTTCCATCCTTGTGTTGTATTGCCGAATTGTTACAAAGTGATGCACATAGACTCAGCCAACGGATAGAAGCTGTAATACCAGGATTATGTCTGCCAAATTCGCTGTCTAAATTTATTTGATCCAATTCGATGGTTTCATTGTTCGCTGTATATATTTGAAATTTTCCCTGTGGAGCATATCCCACGCCTTGGAATTTGATGAAGAAATCGTCTATCAATACATCAGTAACTGTCATCTCGTTTTTCGTCAGAGTGCCTGTCTTGTCGGTGCATATTACAGATGTACAGCCGAGAGTTTCTATGGAAGAGAGTTGTCTAATAATTGCATTCTTCTGCGATAATTTCTGTACGCTGACGGCCATAGCTATGGTGATAACTGCAGGAAGTCCTTCCGGTACTGCGGCTACCGCGATGGATGCTGCGAAAAGTATAGTGTCGATGAGACTGCGTTGATGAAATATATATTCATAGGCGAAAATGATAGCTACAATTGTGAGTGTTATCTTGGCTGCAAATACGCCAATTTGGTGGATTTCCTTTTCCAGAGGTGTCTGATCATGGGTTGTCTCTTGTGTGAGATTAGCTATTTTCCCGAATTCGCTGGCCATGCCTGTCTTGATCACCAGTGCCTTCGCGTTTCCACGAGAGATAGTGGTACCCGTGAAAATAATATTTTCAATTTCGGTTAAGTTTCCTTTCTCATATGCGTTATAAGGCAGTTTCGAAATTGGATAGGATTCGCCGGTAAGTATGGCCTCGCTTGTCTCTAATTCATTGCTATGGAAGACTATTGCGTCAGCCGGAATAGTATCTCCTTCATTCAGAATTATCACATCTCCTGGGACGATTTTGGCTGTGTCTACGAGTATTTGTTGTTTGTTCCTGTATACGCGCGCCTGCGGTGAAATGATTTTCCGCAGTGCTTCTATGGCTTTCTCAGCCTTATATGTCTGGAAAAAGCTTATGGTACTGTTCAACGCAATTACCACTAATATAATCCAGGCATCCGTGCTATTTCCTGTGAAGAAAGCGATGAGTGTCGCGGCGATCAGAAGTAGCGTAAGCGGATCGGTAAATTGGTGTAGAAGCTCCAGCCAGATAGGATGGTTAGGTTTGCCGGTGATCTGGTTCAATCCGTACTTCTTCAGTCTATAAGCGGCTTCATTGCCATCCAGTCCTTGCTCACTACTATCGAATGTCTCGAAGATATTCTGATAGTGGAATTTGAAAGAATTATTGATATCAATAATAGGTGGTGTGTTTGTTGTGTTTTGATTTGTTTTATCCATGTTTAGCTTAGTTGGTTGCGGCGCCATGCATTAATTTTGGCATGATTCCCGGATAATAACACTTCGGGGACCTCGAGGCCGCTGAAGTTTCTTGGTTTGGTGTAATGGGGATATTCTTTTTTCCCCTGTAATTTGCGTGAGAAAGTCTCTTCCTGATGTGAATTCTCGTCACCCAGGACTCCTGGTATGAAGCGACTCACTGTGTCGATAAGAGTCATGGCTGCTAATTCTCCTCCTGTCAGGACGTATTTCCCTATGGAAATTTCCTGATCTACGCAGAGATCAATCACGCGTTGGTCTATACCTTCATAACGGCCACATATAAGTATTGCACCGGACTTCTTCTGCCACTCAGACGCCCATCTCTTGGCTCGGGTATGCGTCAAAGTCTCGCCCTTCGGGCTGAGATATATCACTGGGCCAGGGTTCAGTTTTTTCAGGGCTTTTACTGCGTCGACAAGTGGCTGCGGTGTCATCACCATGCCGGCCCCGCCACCAAATGGAATGTCGTCGACTTTCTTCCATTTGTCTGTGCTGAAGTCGCGAAGATTGTGAATGTGGATTTCCAATAGCTTCTGTTCGGTGGCTTTACGAATCATACCCTCGTGGAAATATGAATCGAAGATTGTTGGGAAAATGGTGATGATATCGAATCGCATGTGTGGTTGTTTGTTTACTTAGAATGTATAGCTTAAATTAATTAAATTAGGAATACAAAAAGGCATTTTCCTACACTCATCGTTCCCAGTCAGGGAGGCAACTTTTTTCATGGGTGGGCCCCTTGCATCCCAGTCATGAAAAAAGTTGCCTCCCTGACTGGAAACTCCGTTTGTCTGCCAAAAAACACGCATTCTGTCCCATATAAAAAAGAAGCGAAATTAGAAAGCTTCGCTTCGTTCTGGTGTCCGGCTTTGAGGCCGGACTGGATTCGGCGGGAGGCCGAATCTATTAACGTTTGCTGAATTGAGGGGCTCGGCGAGCTTTGTGGAGACCTGGTTTCTTTCTTTCTTTAATTCTGGAGTCACGTGTGAGAAGGCCAGCTTTCTTCAGTGGGATGCGAAGTGCTTCGTCGTATGCCAGTAAAGCTCTGGATATACCATGTCTTACTGCATCTGCCTGGGCTATCACTCCACCGCCACTGACTTTGACTGATATATCAAACTTTTTCTGAAGAGAAGTGAGTTTGAGTGGTGAGTCGATGACATGAATGAGTTTAACCAGATTGAAGTATTTCTTGCCTTCCTGATCGTTGACTGTTAATTCTCCTTTACCGTTTTTGTATAATCTGACTTTGGCTATAGCTGATTTCCTTTTGCCAGTTCCATAATAGTATTCCTGTACGGAGGAAGCTTTCTTGGCTGGAGCTTTCGTAGTCTCAGATTCTTGGTTTGTTGTTGTGGATTTTACTGGCATTGGAGAAATATAATTAATTATAGAGTTATTGCTTTAGGATTGTGAGCAGTCATTTCATGTTCCGCACCGCCATATACTTTCAGTCTCTTCATGACGCCCTTTTTGAGTTTGTTGTCTGGAAGCATTCCTGCTACAGCGTGTTCGATAATCATGGCTGGATTTTCCTGGCGAAGTTTTCCAGGAGTAGTGGTCTTCAGACCACCCGGATAACGTGAGTGCTTGTGATATTCTTTCTGTACATCTTTCTTGCCTGTAAGTTTAACTTCGGCGGCGTTGATCACTACTACGAAATCGCCACAGGCTACATGTTTGGAAAAAATTGTTTTATCTTTTCCTCTGAGTAAATTTGCGATTTTGGTGACTACTCTGCCTAGTATTTGGCCTTTTACGTCGACTAGGAACCATTCTGGTTTGATGTCGATTTGTTTTGGTGAGTAGGTCTTGAAGGCTACTCTGGTTTTCTTTGCGGTTTTCATCTCTGTGATCTGATAATAATATTTATAATAATTCGATTTGTACGAAAGGGGCTGCATCTCCTGCGCGGAAGCCTAATTCAGAGATTCTGGTGAATCCTGTCGGGCGATCCTGATATTTCTTAACCAGGTCGTCGAAAAGAATTTTGGAGCTTTGCTCGTTTTGTAAAACTTTTGCTACTTCACGGATAGCTAGACGCTTATCTTTTGTCTTAGCTGTGATAATTAATTTCTCTACAACAGGCTGTACCGCTTTTGCTCTGGCTTTGGTAGTCTGGATTTTGCCATGCAGAATCAGAGAAGTGGCAAGATTTCCTACTAATAATCGGCGTGGGCCTGCGGATCTAGCTAATCGATTTTTCTGAACCTGATGTCTCATGATATTTGGGAGTTAGTGTGATTGTGTTAACGATTTCTTGGTTGTAAGCTTCGCTTCGTTTTTTTGTCCGGCTTGGGGCCGGACTTGACGCGCGGAACGCGCGTCTACTCATCTGCTAGTGTTAGGCCTTTGGACTTGAGTGCGTCTTTCACCTCTGTGAGTGCTTTTCTACCAAATCCTCTGAGGTTAGTCAATTTGTTTTCAGTGCATTTGGACAATTGTTCGATGGATCCGATGCCTCCGTTGATCAATGCGTTCAGAGTGCGAGGTGAGAAACCAAGAATTTCAATAGGAGTGTAGACTTCTTGAACTGGTTTGTTCTTCTCTTCCAGCTCCTGTTTCTGAGAAATTTTCTGGAAATCACTCATATATTCAGCTTCGACCAGTATGTTTTCCTGATTGAAGAGATTGAAGTAAGATTGCAGAATGTTAGAAGAAAATTTGAGGGCGTCGTCAGGAGTGATAGATCCGTCAGTCTCAATTTCTAAAATCAATTTGTCCAGATTTGTCATCTGGCCTACACGAGTGGCTTCCACATCGTATCTGACTTTCTTCACTGGAGTGAAGATGGAATCAAGTAAAATCATTTCAGGATCGATGTCGTCTTTCTGCTTCAGAGCGACCGGTACATATCCTACACCTTTATCAACTTTCATCTCGATGCTGAGCTTAGCTCCTTTCTCGAGAGTAGTGATGTATTGTTCAGGATTTAGGATTTCTACATCTGAAGGGCATTTGATGTCTTTGGCGCGGATTTCTCCTTCTTTGTTCGCAGTCAGAGTAATTGTGGTCGAGTCAACACTGATTTTTCTGAGTCTTACAAGTTTCAAATTAAGAGTGATGTCGAGGACGCTATCTTTGACTCCTTTGATTGTAGAGTATTCGTGAGTAATTCCGGCAATTTTGATGCCGGCGATACATGCTCCAGGAAGTGAAGAAAGAAGTACTCTGCGGAAAGAATTTCCAATAGTGATACCGTATCCCTGTGGAAGAGGGCTTACAGTGAAAATGGCATGAGAATCGCTGATTTTTTCAACCTTTATCTTGGGTATGCCAATTTCTTCTTGAATTTGATGCATTAGAAAAGGATTAATAAATTATTTATTTTGAGTAGAACTCAACGATTAAGTGCCCGGCTACAAGTGGTTCCAATTCACCTTTATCTGGTGTTCTGGATACTTCGCCTGACATGTTTTTAAGATCAACATTAAGCCATTTCGGAGCTTTGACCGGTTGCTCGGAGTTCTTCTTGAAATTGGCTGAATCCTTCTTCTTGGCGACGAGGTTGAATTTGTCACCAGTCTTGACTTGCATCGATGGGATGGAGGCTACTTTGCCGTTTAATTCGATCAATCCGTGTCCAACCATTTGTCTTGCCTGATATCTGGTAGTGGCGATTCCTGATTTGAAAATTACATTATCCAATCTGAGCTCCAGTAATTTCAGCATTTCGTCAGCAGTGATACCTTCGATTTTGCTGGCCATATCAAAGTATTTCTTCATGTGGTTTTCACTTACATTGAAGATAACTTTGGCTTTCTGCTTTTCCATCAATTGACGAGCGTATTCGGACTTCTTACCGAAAGTCCCTTTAGGACCGTGCATTCCAGGTGGATAAGCCTTCTTGAGAGTTGGGTGAGTCTGCTTGAGATCACTGTTGGTTTGTAATCTGATTCCGAAGCGTCTGTATAAACGGGATTTAGGACCTACGTAGTTTGACATGATGTTGTGTGGGTAAGATTAAAGGGAAAATATATTTATACTCTGCGAGATTTTCGTGGTCTGCAGCCGTTGTGCGGGATAGGTGTTACGTCTGTGATTGATTCAATGTTTACGCCATTGGCATGTAGACCTCGAATAGCCTGTTCTCGGCCCGCACCAATACCTTTGACGAATACGTGTAGTTTCTCGATCCCGTAGAGGAGGGCTTTGTTTACGGCTGCCTCTGCTGAGATCTGTGCGGCGTATGGAGTAGCTTTCTTAGCGCCCTTGAATCCATTTGAACCGGCGCTACTCCAGGCTATAACTTTACCTGTAAGGTCAGTGATAGTAATGACAGTGTTGTTGAAGCTGGACTGAACAAAAGCTTTACCTTCAGTAACAGTTCTTTTGGATTTGCTTTTCTTGATCTTCTTTACTTCAGTACCATCGGCTGCGAGTACGGGTTCCCCAGCTGGAGCTGTCTGCTTAGGGTCTTTCTCTGCGGCCTTCTCGGTGTTTTTCTCTGGAGCTTTCTTCGCTTTTGTAGAAGGTTTTTTTACTTGATCAGCCATGTTAGTGATTTAGAATTATTTGATTGATAGATGTGTTTGGTCGCTTCGCGCGTTTTTTTGTCCGGCTTGGGGCCGGACGGGATCTGGCAGGAGGCCAGATCTATTACTTGAGGGCGATCTTCTTGTTTGCTACTGTCTTCTTCTTGCCTTTTCTAGTTCTGGAGTTAGTTTTGGTCTGTTGCCCACGTACAGGAAGTCCTTTCTTATGGCGAGTTCCGCGATATGTGCCCATGTCCTGCTGATACTTGATGTCGAGCTGTATCTTGCGGCGAAGATCTCCTTCGGTGACGCATTCAGCGACACGATCTCGTAGCTTATTTACTTGTTCTTCTGAGAGCGCCTGAACTTTCATGTTCTCATCAATTTTCAGGTCTTTCAGGATTTCTCTGGCTAATGGTCTCCCAATGCCATAAATAGCCGTCAATCCGATAGCTATTCTTTTTTCTTTTGGTAGGTTTACTCCAGCAATTCTCGCCATTTTAGAAATAAATTAACAAATAATAAATTATCCTTGTCTTTGCTTGTGCTTCTTAGTCTCGCAAATAACTCGGATAACGCTTTTGCGTTTAATAATTTTGCATTTAGCGCAGATTGGTTTTACGGATGATCTTACTTTCATGGCTCTTTATAATAATCTTTATTAAGCTGCTTTAGAAACGTTTTCTGTGGTTTTGTCTGTGTCGTCGGCTGTTTCAGTGGTTGTATCACTCTCTGTTCCGCTTCGCGGGCCTCCTTCTTTGTGGCGGAAGGTGATTCGGCCTTTCTTCAAATCGTAGGGAGTCATAATAACTGTGACCCGATCGCCGGGTAGAATTCTGATGAAGTTGATGCGCATCCTGCCTGACACGTGAGCCAAAATTTCATGTCCTGCATAACTTTCGTCGAGTAGTTTAACTTTAAATTTGGCGTTGGGGTAGCACTCAACGATGATTCCGGTGGCCTCAATTTCTTCTTTTGCCATAAGGCTTTATTTACTTTTATACGGGCTAAAATTCTGATTGTCCAACCTAAAAAGCGTTAGGATTCTACATGACGATATTTCGGATTGCAAGTTAATTTTTTTGTTTTTTACTTAGGCCTTTTTGTCAGTATCTCTGCGCCTTTCTCCGTGATGGCGATAGTATGCTCTACCTGCACTGCCAGTGAGCCGTCTTTCGTTACAATTGTCCAACCGTCACGCAATGTTTTAATCTTGGGAGAGCCGAGTGTAATTATGGGTTCTATAGCCAGGGTCATGCCTGGTTGAAGTGTTGGACCAGGATGTTCTTCTTCATAATTCAGGATATATGGATCTTCGTGAAGTGATTTACCGATACCATGTCCTGATAGTTCTAGAACTATGCCAAATCCTTCGGCACGGACGATTTCTTCAATTGTTCTACTTAGTACATTGGTTCTGATACCTGGTCTAGCTACTGAAATCGCTTCATTTAACGCTTTGGTCGCTGTGTCTATCATTTTCTGCGCACGTGGTTTGATACGGCCTACCGGGACAGTGATAGCTGAATCACTATAAAATCCGTCGAGGATGACTCCTGAGTCTATGGTTAATAGATCTCCTTCCTGGAGTATAGTGTCATCCGGGATGGCGTGAACTACTTGATCGTTTAGACATGTGCAAAGACTGGCTGGAAAACCTTTGTAACCTTTGAAGGCTGGTTTTACCCCATTGTCATGCATCATTTGTTCAGCCAACTTGTCGAGTTCCAGTGTCGTGATGCCTGGTCTGACTCGTCTCTCCAGTTCAGCTAAAATTTGGCCGAGTATGGCTCCGGCCTTGCGCATGATTTCGAGTTCTGCCGAGTTTTTGATGGTGATTTTGTCACCATTTTCGCGCCAGATTTTGATAGGTTTTAATTTAATAAATATTTATCAAGTATTGGGAATATCTCCTGTGAGACAGCGTCTATGGCTTGATTCCCGTTTATGTTGATAATCTTGTTTTGAGCTCTGTAAGCATCAATCAGTGGAGTTGTATCTTTGAAAAATATTTTGATACGCTGAGTGATGATTTCGGGCTTGTCATCATTGCGGCCTCGTGCCATAAGCCTGTTGATCGTTTCTTCTTCAGGTAATTCTATATTCAGAGCTATTATTTCACGAGAATATTTCTGGAGAAGAGCGTCAAAATCTGCTTTCTGTTCGCTGTTTCTCGGAATTCCATCATACAATACTCTTTTGCCTGGTGGCAATTGTATCAAGAAATTTTCCAGAATCTGAATTACTATTTCTGATGGTACGAGATGTCCGCCTTCGATAATTTCCTTCACTTTGCGGCCCAGATTACTGTCTTCTGCGGCAAGTCCGCGACATTGGGCCCCTGCGTCGAAGTATGCTAACTCATATTTTGTGGCAATAATTTTCGCTTGGGTGCCTTTACCGGCACCCTGAATTCCAAAGAGGGCTAAATCCATGATTTGAAAAAGTAATCTTAATAAAGTTTGTTGTAGTCATGCATGACCATTTGCGCATTGATCTGACGAATCAGTTCAAGTACGACACCGACTATAATGATCATACCTGCTCCACTGATTAGATTGGCTACTGCGCCCAGTGAGAAGGCTCCTGTGATAGATTGAATTATAGACGGGGAAATGGCGATGAATGCCACAAATAAACCACCCCATAGATTTAGACGATTTGATACATCAGCCAAATATTTGACTGTCTGTTTACCAGGTCTGATGCCTGGAATATAGCCGCCGCGTTTCTGGATGTTTTCGGCAACCTGGTCTGGATTGAAAGTAATGCTTACATAGAAGAAAGTGAAGGCAAGGATTAATAGGAAGTATGCAACCTGGTACCCAAATGTGTTGATGTTGAAATTGCTGGTAACGAATGTGGCAATGTTTTTCAATGTGTCATTTGTGGAGTTTTGCATGAACTGTGCGATGATTCCTGGAAAACTGACTACGGACAGTGCGAAGATGATAGGAATCATACCCGCCTGATTGATCTTGATAGGAAGATTGGATTTTGTTCCGGCTTCTTTCACGCCACGCGATGCATACAGGATGGGCACTCTTCGTTCTGCTTCCGTAATAAGAATTACTACTATAGTTAGAGCTATAGTAACTAATAATTCAACCATGAATGGAATCAGCATTGAGGTAGATTGCTGCGCGAGAGTGAGGTTCTGGGCTACTACTCCAGGGATACTGGATATGATGCCAGCGAAGATAAGTATGGATATACCATTTCCAAGACCTTTCTCTGTGATCATTTCTCCTATCCACATCATGAGAACTGTACCTGTCGTGATAGTCAGCATTATCGGTAGAATGATGTTTGGAGCGCTGAGATTCGGGATAATAGGGAGTTGTGATTGAGAGTTGAGGAGGGCTATCATTCCGTAGGATTGTACGAAAGCGATAGGGATGGTGAGCCAGCGAGTATATTGATTGATTTTGCGGCGGCCGGATTCTCCTTCTTTGGAGAGGTTTTCCATGCTAGGGATGATGACTGTGAGTAGCTGGATGATGATTGATGCGTTGATATAAGGAGAAAGACCCATCAAAATGATGGAGAAATGTGAAGCGCTTCCGCCTGTAAGTAAGCTGAATGTTCCTAGTAATTGATTCTGGTCAAAGATGCTTTTGATTAAGTTGGTATCGGCACCAGGAATTGTGATTTGTGCTAATAGGCGAGTGATAATGACCAAGCCTAGTGTGAAGAGAATTTTATTGCGTAGGTCTCGAGAATTCCAGATTTGTGCTATTTGTTTGAACATTGATTATTAATTTAGATGTCTGGTATTAAGCAACTTTCTTGGTCGATTTAGTCTCTGCTTTAGGGGGCAATACTATTTCATTGATTGAGCCTTTGGCTCCTTCAATCTTGGCTTTGGCTGAAGCTGAGATCTTGTGAACTGTGACTTTGAGTTTCTTGGTCAATTCACCGTTACCGAGGACCTTCACTGGTTGATCTGCTGATCTGATTAATTTGCTCTCCAGAAGCTTCTCTACAGTAATGTCTGTGCCATCTTCGAAGATATTCAGACTATCTACGTTCACTACCTGATATTTGACGGTGTTCAGGTTAGTGAAGCCTCGGTATTTAGGCATCTTGCGATAGAGAGGAGTCTGACCACCTGCGAAGCCAGGCTTGATATTGCCGCCTGTTCTTGCTGTCTGGCCATTGCCACCACGTCCTGAGTAAGATCCAAGTCCTGATCCGTTTCCACGGCCAAGTCTTTTGCGAGTCTGAGTAGCGCCTTTATTTCTTTTAAGTTTGAGTAATGCGTCCATGGAGTTGTTGTAAGATTAGATTAAGTTTGTAGTAAATTATGCTGTGGCGGCTGGAGCTTCTGGGGCCTCTGTACTTGGCTTGGCGGCTTTCGGAGCTTCAGCGGATTTTTTTGGAAAAGGTTTTGGAGTGAATTTAGGTTTGGCTGTGAAAGGTCTCTTCTCGTGAGTCTCAGTGGCTGCGGCTTTCACTTCTACTGGCGCAGCTTTGATTTTTAACCAAGGAATGCTTTTCAGCTGACCGAGAGCCATGATTGCTGCCTGGCTGTTGTTTAGACGGTTCGTAGTACCGAGTGATTTGCTCATGATATCCTTGATACCGGCAAGTTCAGCTACTTTACGTAGACTTCCTCCGGCTTTGATACCTGTACCAGGACAAGCTGGCATCATCAGGATGCGGGCACTCTTGAATTTGATATATATACGATGAGGGATGGTGTTGCCGGCCATAGGGACTGTAACTAGATTCTTCTTGGCTTGGGCGATAGCTTTCGATATTGCACCCTGGACTTCGGTGGATTTGCCGATACCGACTCCTACTTTACCTTTCTTGTTACCGATGACTACAGTCGCTCGGAATCTTAATCTGCGACCACCTTTTACCACGCGGGTAACGCGATCGATCTGAATCACTTCTTCTTCGAATTCTTTGACTTCCTTCACTGGAGCTCGGCCTTTATTTTGTTGCTGCTTCATCATATAAGTGTAGTTTTATTATTAGAATTTAAGACCGCCTTCACGGGCACCGTCGGCCATTGCTCTCACACGGCCGTGATATTTGTAACCATTACGATCGAATATAACTTCGCTGACCTTCATTTCCTGAGCTTTCTTGGCTAATTCGATACCGACTTGTTTGGCTTTCTCCATCTTGGTGCCTTTCTTTGCTTTCATATCTGAAGCGCTTACTAGAGTGCGGCATTTGTCGTCGTCTACCAATTGAAGATAGTTGAAGGCAAGTGTCTTCGAGACGACTAGACGTGGTTTGTCGAATTTCAGTTTGCCCTTGATTCTGGCTTTGCGGCGATTGAGTTTGTGAAGTTTAGTGTTTTTCATGGTGATCTTACTTGTTTAATTGAGTCTGATTATTTTTCTTTGGAAGCTGCTTTACCGGCTTTCTGAGCGACATATTCACCGAGGTAGCGGATACCTTTACCTTTGTATGGTTCTGGTTTCTTGAAGCTTCTTATCTTGGCTGCAACTTCTCCGAGTAATTGCTTGTCGGCTCCACGAATGATGATAATGTTTTTCTTCTCTTTGTCCAATTCGATTGAGATGCCGGCTGGAGCTGGAAATTCGATAGGGTGTGAGAATCCAAGAGCAAGAGTTAATTTAGTTCCGTTTATCGCTGCTCTGTAACCTACACCGAGTATTTCCAATTGTTTCTCATAGCCTTTGGTAACACCTTCCACCATATTGGCGATTAGTGTTCTGGTCAAGCCATGCAGACTTCTATTCAGTTTGACATTATTCGGTCTAGTGACTGTCACCTGATTGTCCGCTACGGAAATCAGGATATTGTCGTGGAAAGTCTGATGTAACTCTCCCTTCGGTCCTTTGACTGATACGGTTTTCCCATTAATTGTGACTGTCACGCCGCTGGGAACCTGTATCGGGTTTTTTCCTATTCTTGACATGGTATTTGATTAACTTGATAATTGGGTAAATCGGCTAATATATTTCACAGATCAATTCGCCGCCGAGTTTCATTTTGGTTGCTTCTTCGCCTGTGATGATGCCTTTTGGTGTAGAGATGATCGCTACTCCTAGTCCACCATGGACTTTTTTGATGTCAGAACTCTTGATGTAAATTCTTTGACCTGGTTTGCTGACTCGTTTGACTTCGATGTCGCGATGCGCCTGGTCTAGAGTAACTACTAGATTTTTGATATGCTTCTTCTCACCTGATTCAATTTTGAAATCTGTGATGAATTTGCGTTTGAGCAGGTTAGCTAGGATGTTTTCCTTAACTTTGGAATATGGCATGCTGACCACATCTTTGCGGGCGCGGGCGGCATTCTTGATTCTGATAAGCAGGTCTGCGATTGGGTCTGTGTACATAGTAGTGGATATTATTAGTGGTGTGGAGCGATGTATATAGTAAGCTTTGCTTCGTTTTGCGTGTGCCGCATTGGGCGGCACTGGATTCGGCAGGAGGCCGAATCTATTACCACGAGGACTTCTTGAGTCCCATGATTTTACCTGAAGTGGCTTTCTCTCTGAAGCAGATTCTGCACATATCGAATTTTCTCATATATCCTCCGTTTCGTCCGCATAGTGGGCAGCGATTGTATACGCGTGTCGGGAA
>CAIOIA010000004.1 GCA_903858295.1 uncultured Candidatus Peregrinibacteria bacterium
TCATTCTTGATTTCAGGATTATTGAGAGCTTTGCGGCGGCGGCTGTAAATAATTTCGCGGTGCTTGTTCATAACATCGTCGTATTCCACCAGATGTTTTCTGATGTCGAAATTTCTTCCTTCAACTTTTTTCTGGGCGCTTTCGATAGAATTGGAAATCATGCCGTTTTGGATGGGAGTTTCATCAGGCAGTTTGAGACTTTCCATCATGCGTTGGATGCGATCGCCGGAGAAAAGGCGCATTAAGTCGTCGTCCATAGATACGAAGAATTGGCTTTCGCCCGGGTCACCCTGGCGACCGGTACGACCGCGCAGCTGGTTATCGATGCGGCGGGATTCGTGGCGTTCAGTGCCGAGTACGAGTAGACCTCCGAGGGATTTCACTTCGTCGTCGATTTTGATGTCGGTACCGCGACCGGCCATATTGGTGGCGATGGTCACTTGTCCTTTGAAACCGGCTTTGGCGACGATCTCGGCTTCTTGCTCATGGAATTTGGCGTTGAGCACGGAGTGAGGAATGCGTTCTCTGACCAAAATGCCGGAAAGAATTTCGGATTTTTCGATGGAGACCGTGCCGATCAAAACCGGTTGGCCTTTTTCGTGAGATTCACGAACTTTCTGGGCGACGGCGATATATTTGCCGCGCTGATTTTTGAAAATTACGTCCTGTCCGTCGAGTCTGGCTACCGGGCGATTTGTCGGGATTACGACAGTCTCCAGAGCGTAGATTTGTAGGAATTCTTCTTCTTCAGTCTTCGCTGTACCTGTCATACCGGCGAGTTTGCGGAAGAGACGGAAGTAATTCTGAAAAGTGACTGTGGCCAGTGTCTTACTTTCACGCTTGATTTCTACTCTTTCCTTCGCTTCGATGGATTGATGAAGACCATCGGAGTAGCGGCGGCCTGCCATCAGACGGCCTGTGAATTCATCTACGATAATTATTTCTCCGTCCTTCACGACATAATCCGTGTCTTTCTTGAATATGGTGTGGGCCTTCAGTGCCTGCTCGATGTGATGCACTTCTTCGAAACCGGCGTCTGTGTAGATGTTCTCAACTCCCATCAATTTCTCCATTTTCAGAATTCCCGCTTCAGTGAGAGTCGCGGCGCGCTGCTTCTCGTCTATCTCGTAATCGACATCTTTCTCCAGCTGTCTGACCATTTCTGAATATTGGCGGTATTTGTCAGTGGATTCTTCGGCGGATGTGGAGATGATGAGCGGAGTTCTGGCTTCATCGATCAGGATGGAATCCACCTCATCGATGATGGCGTAATTGAGATCTCTCTGTACGACGTTCTCTGTATTTACCGCCATGTTGTCACGCAGATAATCGAAACCGAATTCATTGTTCGTGCCGTATGTGATGTCGCAGAGATATGCGGCTTTCTTGGCTGCCATCGGCATGTTGTTTAGTATCACGCCCACGCTCAGACCGAGAAATCTATATAGAATTCCCATCCAGCCGGCATCACGCTGAGCCAGATATTCGTTCACCGTAACCAGGAAAGCTCCCTTACCGGCGAGTGCGTTCAGATATAGCGGCATGGTACAGACCAGAGTCTTACCTTCACCTGTCTTCATTTCGGCGATTTTGCCGCTGTGGAGAATTATGCCTCCTGTAAGCTGCACGTCGAATGGAATCATTTTCCATGTGTATTTGTTGTCGGTGGCATCCTTCACGGCTTCCTGATCGGTCTCGGCTTTCTCCGGAACTTCTTCGGAGAAAAGTTTCTCTACTGTAAATTCGCGGCCGTAGATACGGCGGCAGGCACTCTTCACCAGAGCGAAAGCTTCGGGTAATAAGTCATCCAGGGATTCGCCTCCGGCAATTCTCTCGCGGAATTCTGCTGTCTTCTTCGGATAATCTTCGTCGGATGTCAGAGTCTTCTGATATTCTTCTTCGATTTTGTTTATTTTCGGTATGAGAGGGCGAGTCTTCTTCAATAATTTCTCATTCGGGTCACCGATAATCATCTCAATTGCTTTGCGTATCATCGCTGTTTGTTATGGGTAAATAAATTTTCTCGTGGAGTATAATTCATTCTTCGTATCTTTTAAAGACAACTAATACTGTTTTGAATAGTATCTTCAGATCCAGAAGCAGACTCCAATTCTCTATGTAATAAGTGTCGAGCTTTACCTCGCGTTCGAAGTCGAGATCGCTGCGACCGCTGACCTGGGCCATGCCGGTGATGCCGGGCTTGATAGTCAGTACGAATTTATGATGCCCCGAGTACCTGGCGACTTCTTCCGGTAGATGTGGACGAGGGCCGACCAGCGTCATGTCGCCTATCAGTACATTGAGTAATTGAGGTAATTCATCCAGAGAAGTTTTGCGCAGGAAGCGGCCAATCTTCGTAACGCGTGGGTCGTTTTTGATTTTCACCATTGGAGTGCCTTGACGCGTGTCCAGATGCGCTAATTCGCTGTATCTGAGATTATGGGAATTCGGAATCATGGTGCGGAATTTCATGAAATTGAATAGTTGTCCGCGCTGTCCGACTCTCTTGACCCGCTTACCGTCATCCAGGAATTTAAAAATAATTGTGCCTTTCGGGTCATCGATTTTGATCAGGATGGCGATGATAAGCATGAAAGGAGAAAGCAGAATAATCAGTATCAGTGAGCCGCAGATGTCGAAAGTCCGCTTCGCTACTCGTCCCCAGCCCTCGAGAGCTGTGGGTCTGAGAGTTATTACAGGAATTCCGGCAGGAGTCTCTATGTCGATATTGGTGCTCTGTACCTCCAGCTGACTCGGGATGAAGCTGTATTCGAGATGGTGTTCACGGCAGAAATCTCTGAGACTTATCTCCTGCATTTCAGTCGGTAAATCTTTGCATTGTATGATTTTCTCTATCTGATTGGCTTCTACTATATCTGCCAGGTCTTTTAGTGGTCCCAGATATACTAGACCTGATATGTTATTGTCTGCTGTCTCTATGTATCCTACTGCGTGATATTGTGGATTCTTGAAAAAGTTTGTAAGAATTTCTTCAGTATGCTGGCTTGCTCCTATCAGAAGCACACGTGTCTGAGCTATGCCGCGACGGTATAATTTATTCTGAATTATTTGAAGAATTGTCCGCCCCAGGCTGATGAGCAGAAGCGCTAGAATCCAGCTATTTATCAGTGCCAGGCGTGAAAACGGGAATGTACGGATCAGGAAATAATACGTGATGATAGCGAAAAACCATATCAAAGAACTGACGAATATCTTGGTGATTTGTCTGTTCAGAGCTTCCGGTCTTCTGAGATTATAGAGGCCGGCGAACGCGAAAATCATAATCAATGCCGCTGTGGCGATGGTGGCGAATATCAGATACTGAGTGGAATTCGGAAACATATCGGCGGTGATGGGCAGCTGTATCCCGGGTATCATGTCTGTGGCCAGGCGTAGCTGGTAAGCCAGCAGAAATGAAGCTACGCCGAGGATGAAGTCCACCGGCAAGCGGATAACACCTAAGAAAATTTCGAGTGGTTTCATGTGTGTGCTATAGAAATCGGGTAGATTGTAGCAGAGAATTTGGCATTGTTTAATAGAACTGTGTTTGTGTGTTGTCTCCGCCCCAAGACTTGAGAAAATGGCTGTTTTGATGTACAATAAGAGGAAAATAACAAATGTGAATATGGGGATGTTTGCGGAATTAGCTCGGAAGGTGGGGAGCGAGATTGAGAAATTAAGAAATAAGGCTCCGGAAAATGGTGTCAATTCACCAGAAGTCAGCTCTGAAGCTTCGGGGATTGAAGAAGCCGTCACTACTCCACGAAAAGCTACTGCCAGCAGTATATATAGATGTGCTCCAGCAGTAGCTCAGTTATCACTCCCTCCGGAAGTGAGAGAAATACAGGAGGATATGGAGAGAGATTATAACCGTTCCGTAGAGACGCTGAAATTCTATGACAAGCTACCAAACCCATCAGACCCGTCTAAACTCATCTCTGCGCCACTGCTGCAGGAAGATCCGGAAAAACCTGGTAAATATTATTATGTAGCCGACTATGATGGACGGAATGAGATGATTACTGATCCTGCAGATGCCACCAAACGAATTCCAAATCCTGACGCAGTAAACTTCGTCGGAAGGAAATTCACCATGCCGACATGCACTGAAGTACTTTCATGGCTCACTGTAGATCAGGCTAGACTATATAACGAGATGAAATCACAAGGCCTTGAACCAAAACTTCAGCTGTCTCCGATAGCCATGAATATTCGCACAATGGGGCGAAGGATAGATGCCAAGAGGGCAGAACTTGGGATTAACAAGAATGATACTTTTGTCTGGGATGGTATCAAAGATAATGAACTTGTGTATGAAGCGGATAAATTCGAAGCGATAGAAGGTGGTAGGAAGTTGAAGATCACAGGTGGGAAATCCAAATCACAGTGGATCAATGAGCATAACGGCTGGACGGTAGATATCGTGGCTACGAAAGAAGATATAGATGCGGATAGCGACAAGAAGAGCGAATCAGGGGTGGAATTTACCAGCGCTGAAAAGATGGAAAAGTATATGGCGGATTCTCGAAGGCGAGGATATAGAGGCCTTGGTTACGAGACCTATCTGACAGCTCAGATGGACGCATTGAGGAGAGGGAAACCTCTGGAAAAGCTATACAATACAGCCTTACCTGAGTCATCTCTAAATATCAAAGATTTAATCGCCCTCGGCTATTGGGCTGGTGACCGCGTCCTCCTGTCTGGGTCCTATGCTGATGATCAGGATGGCGGTTTCCGTTTTCGTCGCTCGGTGAGGGTGAGAAGACTTGAGATTTGATCCTTTGATTTTAATTTGGTTGTTTGGTTTTTGAATTTCATAAACCAGCCTGGATATCTAGTCTAAGGCTACTACAAATTCATAACTCAGGTTTGAGGCCGGTCTATCCTGTTCGCCAAATCCTGCATATTTTTCATGTTTGTGTGTCTGGCGATTACGGCCAGTTTGGCCTGAAGCTGTCTGGCTCGCATGCCGATATTGTCGGAGACGACACCGTCGAAATCTACCAGCCAGATGGTGTGATCGTCTGGACTAATTTTCTGTAATAATTCAGGTGCAAGTATTTCTCCGAAGCCTGTGACGCCATTGTGCTGAGCGGAAGTGGTGGCGAATTTTGCCGGATCTTTCTGCTGCATAGTCTGCCCTTCACGTGTATGAGTGAACCAGATCGGGAATACTGTAGCTCTATCGCCGAGGCCGAGTTTATCAATCAATTTCTGTACTTCTGTGAAGGCTTTTACTGAATCTTCCAGTACTACGATTCGGAATGGTTTGATCTGATTGGTGCCTTTCGTCGTATCCAGTTTCTCACTCAAATATTTGCCCAGTTCTGCTATTTTGTCCTGGGCGATGATGACGTGGCCGGGTTTTTGCTTCTCCTTCAGGGCTCTCTTCACGGCCAGATATATCTTCGCTCTGGCGACTTTGGTCTTCTGATAGCCGGTATTCGTCGCGTCGCCTTTGGTCCAGAGTACGATTTCTCCTGGTAAATCCGTGAGCTTGTTCAGCTTATCCTCGTCGCGTAAATCAGAGTCTACCAGGTCGTCCATCTTGATCTCTTTCATACTGGCGATGAGATCTGTCCGGAATGCTTCAAATTCTGGATTGTCTGTCGATAGCCCCAGTCTCTCCCATAATAACCGGGCATATACTCTGTAATCCATACCCTCTGGAGTTTTCTCCACTTCTGATTGCAGACCGAAGAGGAAGTCATTTACCTTCTTCTCCATGGCTTGCTGCTCTGCCTGGGGCGCGATCGGTAGTGACTGCTCTGCGGTATGGTCGTGTCCTGGATTGTGTGTGTTTACTGTCATGGATGAGGAATATAGTATTTCCTATATTATAGCTCCTTTCGTCGTTTCGTCAAAATCGATTCTTGATTTTGTTGCTGGGAATACGTATCGATGGCCTCAGCGATGGATAGGTGGCTTGGTAGAGTTATCGCATCCTTCGGCTCTTCCAGTGTGGCGAATTGGCTTTCTAGTAATGCAGGGTTGGCGAAATGATTGCGTTCGCGCAGCCTGCTGGCAGCTGTCGCATGGTCTATCTGCAGATAGATTATTTGTGAAAATTTCTCGACTCCTCTGAGCAGTATTTCCCTATAGGCCTCTCTCAGAGCGGAGCATGCCAGAACTACTCCTTGAGTGGAATTGGAGTAGGGGAGCAGTGTCGCGTTTAATGACTGCAGCCAGGGGGCTCTATCCGTGTCGTCCAGTGCAGTACCGGCTGTCAGTTTTTCGCGGTTGGCGGCACTATGAAAATCGTCGGCATCGAGGAAGTCGTAACCCAAATGCTCGGCAAGAGTTTTGCCGAAAGTGGTCTTGCCGCTGCCCATTACGCCCATCACTATGAGAATTTTAGGGTTTTGCATTGCGAGTAATTTAAATTGATTCTGCCGGATCATAAGCCGAGTTCTGTACTTTGATGGACCTTTTCGTGGTTTCGCTAGGCGAAACTTTGGAAGTATTCCAGAAAGTTGCAACCATCTATCTAGGCGCCGCATTGCTGCGGAGCTCGAGCGGTGGGGAGGTCTGGGCCAATTAAGCGTGGCTGATCCGGACACTCCCATCCCACCTTGCTACCCATGGGGTTTGCCGTGTCTCTCCGTTTGCACGGAGGCACCTCACCTGACTTTTGGCCGAAGCCTAAGCCGATCAGCAAGGCTTTTCACCTTTGGTTCTGCTGCTCTCCACTGAAGTGGAGCGGACAGAATTAGTATAGTCTCTGTGGCACTTTCCATACTGACCGTTTTCGCGATCAGCTACTTCCGTTAGAAGTCATGGTTCTTAATAGTAGCTCGGACTTTCCTCTCGTAGATTTCTACGGCCTTGCGGCCAAGAGCGCTACCAGCGATTGCTCACCGGCAGAATCAAGCGGATATTAGAGGACACATGCTGAAAACGCAAACTGATTCTTCTTCTGTTTCCCACCAGCTCCCAGCCACTTGCTGCATACTTTTTCTGAAAAGCTACGTTTATTTATTCGATGCGCGGAATTTTTTGAATTCGCTCTGGAAGAATCGTACTGCGTAGAGGCATTCTTTCACTTTCTGATTGTCCGGCTCTATGACCAGGACTTCCTGGAATAGCTTGTGTGCGCGTTCGAAATTCTTATCATTAAGATAGCAAATTCAGAGATCGCTGAGGATCAGCGTATCCTTCGGGGGACAGGTTCAGATATCGTTCCAGTATCACTAATCCATGCTTGCGTTTGCCGGAATGAAATATGGACCAGCCGAGGCATCGAAGTACTTCAGGATGATTTGGTTGAAGCTTGTCGGCTATTTCCAGATGCTCGACGGAGTCCA
>CAIOIA010000005.1 GCA_903858295.1 uncultured Candidatus Peregrinibacteria bacterium
CCTGCATTGAATTTCAACTAGACTTTCCACCGAAAAGTAGCTAAATTGACTCCTCTTTTAATAATTCACCTATGACTCTTCACGAATTAACAATAGCATTCGAAGAATTTGATTCCGCTACAGAACTTCCAGAGGACGAACAGAGGCTTATACTTTCAGCCTGGGAAGCTCGTCGATATGCATATTCTCCATACTCTCATTTCCAGGTCGGAGCTGCTGTATCTACAAATAAAGTTGGACGAATTTTCCTGGGAAGTAATCAGGAAAATGCCAACTTCAAAGTCAGCTGCGCAGAGAGAGTTGTACTAGATTCGATGGGTGCCATAGGCCTAAAACATCTGGTAAATAAAATAGCCATAGTTGGAGGACCGGACTCCATGAATCCATATCACGAAGCCATTGGACTGGAAGAACCGGTCACTCCATGCGGACAATGCCGCCAGGATATCAAAGAAGTAGAAGATATAGCAGGTCAACCAACAGTAATAATAATGGCAAGCCGTAACAGAGTCAGGAGAATAGTCGGTATCAAGAATCTTCTCCCATTCGCCTTCGGCCCGGCCGATCTGGGAAAATAATTTAACAAACTTTAATCATGGGAGAAAAACAATCACCAGAAGTATCAGGACAGATCGCATTGTCATTACCGGATAAAGGAAGCTTCACTGATGCGGAAACTCAAATTGCAACACTAATCCTGGTAGCCAAAGTCAAAGCTGGGGTTATAGCCAGGCTCATTCATGCGGTGGATTCTGACGCCAAAGCTGGGCTAAGAAACTTGGTAATAGCAAATGAAGCTGCCAATATAACCGAAGCTAACACACTGAGAACAATAGCCAACTCTCTAGGCATCTCAAGAGAAAGATTTGCAGAGATAAGTAATTATGTCTACGAGAACGAGGATAGATTTTAATATTTTCACCACTACAATCACATGCCACTACACAAATACTCCCCAATCATACTCGCCGCCGGCCTCACGCTCGGTTGCGACCAAGAATTACCACTTGAAGGACATTGCCAAAACACAATGCCAATGCTTCAGTTTGGCAACACAGGACTTTGCGCCGACATCAAATCACAAGAGTCAAAAACATATTGTGAACAACTCTTAGAGCAAACCAGAAACAACTTCATGTCCGCCTGCATGACTACACTAAAGAATACGCCTATGGAGTGCTCACATAAAGGTTTCCGTTATGAATGTAAAAAGAAATAACGCATCGCACGAATAGTGCCCAACCACACTCTTATCATTACTACATGAAGATGTACGATAAATTCAGAGAAGGAGACGTCGCAGACGGATGGAACACTGACGGGAAAGAACCTATTGCACATCACGATCGTCTGAAGATTAGTATTCACAATACAGTTAGGAATCATCCTGTTACCGGGAACCCCCTATATAATTTCCCACTTTTTGTGGAAGAGAGAACTGTCGGAATCGCCCCAATTCACCACGATCACATAGGGTTGATAGCTATTAATCGGCCAGTTTTTGCTACAGAAGTCGAACATGACAGATATATAACTGGAGAACAAATCGAAGACTGCATTGGTAGTATAGAAATTGAGACACCTCGGGGAATGGCCAAACCAAATGAAACTTTTGAGGAGGCGGGTGCACGTGAAGTTGAAGAAGAAGTAAGAAGAAAAGTTGACTCAATCAGACTGGCCAGTCAATATCAATTAAATAGCACCTTCTGGGCTTCAGCCCCGGGATTGTTAGTAGCACAAGTCTCAGATGAACCGACTCAACTTGAAGAGGACGACATGGAGTTTATCTCCAAGTATAAATTTATTCACACTTCCCACTTCTTCGAAATGATTAGGGCTGGAATCATCAAAGATGGCTTCGCACAATCACTAAGCGCTCATCTGCTACTGGGTGAATACAGTAAAGGTATACCCACCATTTCACCGGCTGATCTGGATGAGAAAATATCAGACTTGCGAGAATTTTTACATGGCTCCATGTCCTCAGACAAACTTGAGAAATTTATTGCCCATCTGCTTTCCAAATAATAATGGATTTCTTAAGCACTGATAAAAAGATACTGGCTCACGACACCGAACTAAAAAGTTGGTTAGCAGGAGAATCCTTCACCCCAGTCACGCTGGAAATCCAGCCCACAGAAGCCTGTAACCATCATTAGTGAGGGAGGGCATTATCAGGGACTATTTAAGGGATTTCAGTCTTCACGATTGTCCTACATACTGTCGACAAATAAAAGTCAACACAAGCCTTGAGTCAATTCGCGTCTCAAAAGTAATTCCCACAATTCCGGATTTCCCCGAACACACCAAAAAACACTTGAGCTTCTTCTAGATAAGAAGCACCTCTGCAGCGGTCTATAGCCTTATATATATTGAAACCAATGTATATTTCTATTTCCTCTACCTCACATTCACTTTGCACTTTGCGCTTTGCGCTTTTCACTTTGCACTTTTAACTTTGCGCTTTTCACTTTTCACTTTCCGTTTTCCACTTCCCATCTCCAACGAACCCCGCCCCCAATCCCCCATCCAGTCCCCCACCGGCAACACGAAAGGCAGGAACACAGGTATCAAGAGCCACGCCATCTGCGGACTTTGACAATCCCATTCCAGAGTGAATCCACCAAAAGTATACACTTTACAATACCAGACCGTATCGGCCGCCCCGTGCAGCACATCTTCTGTAAGGCATCCAAAATTATCACAATCTGAGCCCGGCGAGATAAACTTGATAATTCCATTTTCGATATCACTGACCTGCTTCTTCAAGCTAACATTCTGATGTAACTTTTTAGTAGTTTTAAGGCTTTTGGACTTGCTGGAAGATATAGCTGCCGTACGAGCAGCAAGGTCTTTCGGGCCTGTAATTTTGGCAGGAACAGATTTGGATTTTGAGATTTCCTTCTGTACCCCTGCAGCCACCACCAGAGACAAAGGATTATCAAGAGACACTTCCGGCGGAGTGAAGCTTACGCTCGGAGAAATCGACATGGAAGGCACATCTTTCGGTGTAGATAGGAAAGACGAATCAGGAAACACAATATCAACAGCTGGAGACACGCTTTCTATACCAGTACTAGTAGTGGTAGGAGCACTACCAGCACTACCAGCACTACCAGCAGTATCAACGCTTCCACCTCCACCATCAACTGGAATAACCACGGGCAGCACAGGAGCTTCAGCAGAGACCTCTCCAGCATACACCGCAGAATCTAAGCTGGACTCCTGATAATTCACACTTCTCGCCGATCCTCCGGAATAATCCAGACTATCAGATAATCCATAAGAAGGACTCTTGCTAAGCTCGGACTGAGAAGTCACGAAGTCCACCGCCTTATAAGAAGCAGAGCTACTCTCAGCCAGCGCTTCCACCCCACAGCTGACCGCCACGATAAGCATAGCCATTACAGGCATCAACCATCGCCATATCCTTATTATATTCTGTCGCTCGTTCACTTGGATTTCATTAAATCCCCATATTATAGCAAAAATCAGCCTTTTCTGAAAGCCCCGCATTAGCTTGACTTCAGCCTTGTAAAACATATAATAGGCGGGACTTTTATTATTAATTACAGCCAATCATGTCGACCTTTGATCTCAGCAAGCTGCGCAATTTCGGTATTATCGCCCACATTGACGCAGGAAAAACTACTGTCTCCGAACGCATACTCTTCTACACCGGAAAATCCTATAAAATCGGAGAAGTACATGAAGGCGCAGCGACTATGGATTGGATGGAGCAGGAGAAAGAGCGCGGCATCACCATCACTGCAGCCGCTACTACATGCGCCTGGAAAGACTATCGTTTCAACCTGATCGACACTCCGGGGCACGTGGATTTCACTGCTGAAGTAGAACGCTCCATGCGCGTACTTGATGGCGGCGTGGTCGTATTCGATTCATCACAGGGTGTAGAGCCACAATCCGAAACAGTATGGAGACAAGCCGATAAATACAATGTTCCCCGCATCGCCTACGCGAACAAAATGGATAAAATCGGTGGTGATTTCTTCATGACTCTCGACACTATCTGGGCCAGACTTTCCAAGCATGCTGTCGCTATCCAGTTACCGGTGGGTCTTGAAAATGACTTCCACGGCATCATCGACATCGTGGCTGAGAAATACTATGAATTTGAAGGCAAACACGGAGAAATCGTGAAAGAGCTGCCAGTACCGGAAGATATGAAAGCCAAAGTAGCTGAATATCGCGCCACTCTTATAGAGAAAGTTTCAGAAACTGACGACCACCTGATGGAGAAATATCTGGCAGGAGAAGTCCCAACCGTAGCAGAACTGAAAGCAGCCCTCCGCAAAGCTGTATTAGCGACCAAAATCTTCCCTGTACTCTGTGGTACGGCATTGGCCAACAAAGGAGTTCAACTCGTACTCGATGCTGTCATCGACTACCTCCCTTCTCCTCAAGACGTAGGAGAGATCAAAGGTACAAACCCTGACACAGGAGCCGAAGAAGTGCGCAAACTCGTAGACGAAGATCCGTTCTCAGCTATCGTTTTCAAGATAGCCACTGACCCGTTTGTAGGCAAGATCGCCTTCTTCCGTGTCTACTCCGGCAAGCTCGAAGCAGGAAGCTATGTGACCAACATGAACAATGGCCGCAAAGAGAGAATCGGCCGCATACTCCAGATGCACGCCAACAATCGTCTTGAAATCAAAGAAGTTCACGCCGGAGACATCGCAGCTCTCGTAGGTCTGAAAGACACTCTTACAGGTAACACTCTCGCTGACGAGACACATCCAATCATACTCGAATCCATCGACTTCCCGGAACCAGTTATCAAGATTGCTATCGAGCCTAAGACCAAAGCAGATCAAGAGAGAATGGGTATGGCCCTGCACAAACTCGCTGAAGAAGATCCTACTTTCCGTGTCTCCTCAGATGAAGAGACAGGACAGACTCTTATAGAAGGTATGGGCGAGCTTCACCTCGAAATCATCGTAGACCGTATGCGCCGAGAATTCAAAGTCGAAGCCAATGTCGGTAAACCTCAGGTAGCATACCGTGAAACCATCACGAAAGAAGTTAAAGCAGAAGAGAAATACGCCAAACAATCAGGTGGTCGTGGTCAATATGGTCACGTACTCATCAAGCTGCTTCCTCAAGAACCTGGTAAAGGCTATGAATTTGTCAATGATATAGTAGGAGGTAAAATCCCTCGTGAATTCATCCCTGCCGTCGACAAAGGTATTCAGGAAGCCATGTCCCGTGGTATTCAGGCAGGATATCCTGTGGTGGATGTCAAAGTCGAACTATATGATGGTTCATACCATGATGTGGATTCAAACGAGTTGGCGTTCAAGATCGCCGGTTCCATGGCTTTCCAGAAAGGCTGCCGTGCCGGTTCTCCTATAATCCTCGAACCAATCATGAAAGTGGAAGTTACTGTACCTGAAGAATACTTCGGAGACGTCATGGGTAATCTCTCGTCACGCCGTGGACAGATCTATGAAACTACCAATCGTGGTATGGCCAAAGTCATCATGGCCTTCGTACCACTTTCAGAAATGTTTGGTTACGCCACTGATCTTCGCTCTATTTCCCAGGGCCGCGCCGCATATGCCATGGAATTCGCCCGCTACGAGAAGGTGCCTGGAAATGTCGCCGAGAAAATTATCGCCGATAGAGCAAAAGCCTAGAAAAGCGGAATCTCTCAGTCTAGACAAATCCCACAGTACTGATAACATTCTCAAACCGTCTCATCACCAGAGACGGTTTTTGATTGATTTCAAAACAAGATTTTAGCGCAGCCATCAGCTGAAATTCAGCGCCCGCATTTTCTTCAAAAAAACTGTTGCAATCAAAAAACTTTTCGGCTAATATCGTTTCGCACTTGTCCCAAAAGACAATTTATATTATCTATAACTCTTAAAATACTATGGCAGACGTATTCCAAAGAACAAAGCCACACGTCAATGTGGGAACAATTGGTCACGTTGACCATGGGAAGACTACACTTACAGCAGCGATAACTTTCTATTGCGCTGAGAAAGGTATGGCGAAAGCCGAGAGATACGATGAAATCGACAAAGCTCCGGAAGAAAGAGCAAGAGGTATTACTATCTCCACTCACCACTCAGAATACGAATCAGCCAAGAGACACTATGCTCACGTAGATTGTCCAGGACATGCTGACTACGTCAAGAACATGATTACAGGTGCCGCCCAGATGGATGGCGCAATTCTCGTATGTTCAGCTGCAGACGGACCAATGCCTCAGACTCGTGAACACATCCTTCTTGCTAAACAAGTTAACGTTCCTTACATCGTTGTGTTCATGAACAAGATGGACATGGCTGATCCAGAAATCGCTGAACTTTCAGAAATCGAAGTTCGTGATCTTCTTACTAAGTACGGTTACGATGGTGCCAAGACTCCTATTATCAAAGGTTCAGCCCTCAAAGCTCTTGAAAATCCGAAAGACGCTGAAGCTACTAAATGTATTCAAGAATTACTCGAGGCTCTAGACTCTTGGATCCCAGATCCAGTTCGTGAGCTCGACAAGCCATTCCTAATGCCTGTGGAAGACGTATTCTCCATCAAGGGCCGTGGTACTGTAGCTACAGGTAGAATCGAGACTGGTGTAGTGAAAGTAAACGAAGAAGTTGAAATGATTGGTATCAGAGACACTCGCAAAGTAGTAGTTACCGGCGTAGAAATGTTCAAGAAATTACTTGATCAGGGTCAAGCTGGTGATAACGTAGGTCTTCTGATCAGAGGTATTGAAAGAGAAGAAATTGAAAGAGGTATGGTACTTGCCAAGCCAGGATCAATCAAACCACACACTGAATTCGAAGCTCAGATCTATGTATTGACCAAGGAAGAAGGTGGAAGACATACACCATTCTTCAAAGGTTACAAGCCACAGTTCTATATCAGAACTACAGATGTAACTGGCGACATCCAGCTTCCAGATGGAGTAGAGATGGTTATGCCTGGTGATGACATCAAGATGACTGTAACTCTCTCCTGCCCTATCGCCATCAACGACAATCTCCGCTTCGCTATCCGTGAAGGTGGACGCACAGTTGGTGCCGGTGTAGTAACTAAGATTCTAAAATAATAGCCGCCTGAACGGCGACTCCCCGTCCAGCCACGATAAATATATCGATGGCTGGACACCAAGAACGAAGCGAAGCTTTCCACTAATAATCAAAGCAATGGCAACTCCCACAAACAAGCAGAAAATCCGCATCAAAATCCAGGCTTATGATCACAAAATCTGTGATGATTCAGCCCGTCTGATTATTGATACAGCCGAGAGAACTGGAGCAATTGTGGCTGGTCCAATCCCCCTGCCTACCAAAATCGAAAAGATTACCGTAAACAGATCTACTTTCGTTCACAAAAACGCTCGTGATCAGTTTGAAATCAGAACTCACAAAAGATTGATAGATATCACCGAATGTACTCCGAAGACAGTAGACTCGCTCACTAATCTGAGTCTACCGGCCGGAGTCGACATAGAAATTAGAATGCTGCAGAACGCCGCATAAACAAAACTAATTTTTACGTTATCAGGATTGCGGGCTAGATCTTCAATCCACATCCTCCCCATCTCTTATCACCGGGACAGGATATAACCTCTAAAAACATGAAAGGAATACTAGGGAAAAAACTAGGAATGACACGAGTTGTTAAGGACAATGGTATATATGTACCAGTCACTATCATTCAGTGCACTCCGAACATCATTCATCAAATCAAAACCGCTGACAAAGATGGCTATAACGCAATAGCCCTCGGTTTTGAAGCACGCAAAAGACCGACCAAGACCAAGAAATTCTACTATGTCCGTGAATTCCACGTAGATTCGCTGGATGGTCTCGAGAAAGGCGCTGCAATTGATTTAAGTGTATTAGCAGAAGGTGACATCATTTCCATTACTGGCGTTACGAAAGGTAAAGGTCAGCAGGGTGTCATGAAGCGCTACAATTTCCGTGGAGGTCCGGGCGGACATGGTTCTCACTTTATGAGAGAGCCGGGTTCTGTCGGTGCTCGTGCGAAGCCAGGAAAAATCCATCCAGGGAAGAAACTTCCAGGTCACATGGGTAGTGACCAGATGACTAGAAAATCTTCAGTCGAATATATCGATATGGAGAACAATCTAATTGGCATCAAAGGCCCAGTTCCAGGATCAATCAACTCGTATGTAACTATTAAAAAATTATCGGCATAAATGCGCTCATAGCATTTATGAAATATACTTTATAGAAAAATTCTACTCTTATGGCTAAAATCACTATCTACAACAAGGAAGGAAAGAAACTCAACGATTTCGAAGCTCCGGCATCAATCTTCGAGGTAGAATTCAACAAAGATTTGGTTCAACAAGCACTGATCAGACAGTTATCCAATAGACGCTTGGGGATGATCGCTCACACCAAGACTAAAGGTGAAGTTGTCGGCGGCAAGAAGAAACCATTCCGTCAAAAAGGTACAGGCAATGCTCGTCAGGGTGCCAGCAACAATCCACATCAGATTGGTGGTGGAGTATCACACGGTCCTCGAAATGTACGAAACTTCAAACGCGACATGCCGAAGAAGCAGCGAAGACTGGCTCTGTTCTGCGCACTTTCCCAGAAGCTTCGTGAAAACAAATTAATCGGTCTGGATCAATACGACGCTTCAGAAATCAAGACCAAGAATGTCGCTAATATTATCAAGAACCTCCCAATAGAGTCAGATATGCTGCTAGTACTGGACGGCAAGAATGAAATTCTCACCAAATCCGCAAACAACATTCCTAATATCAAGACCATCAATGTCAGCTATCTGAACATTGCCGACCTACAGAAATACGACACTGTCGTCTTCCTGGAAGCAGCTCTGGGCAAAGTAGAATCCGTTTTTGGTGCTAAATAATCGGTTATAATTAATCACTACAATGAACTCACACGAAACAATCATACAGCCAGTAGTCACAGAGAAGACCACTCTCCTCAAAGACAAAAACATCTATGCCTTCTGGATTAATCCAAAAGCTACAAAGATAGATGTCAAACGTGCCATCAAAGCCATTTTCGGAGCCGTTGTCGCAGACGTCAAGATAGTCAATACAGTAGAGAAAATGCGCGCGCTGAAGAAAGGAAGTTTCAATAAACGTAAGTACAGCCGCAAAGCCTATATCTCTCTAGTCGGAAAAGCTAAACTCGACGACACTAAATACGCCAAGACCGATTCAGAAACCAAAGTAAAATTACTAGCACCGAAAGCTCGCAAAGAAGTCAAAGCTGAAGCTTCTGAGAAACCTGCCACTACTCGCACTGCGAAAGCCAAGAAGACAAGCACAGCAGACAAAGCCAAATAATCACACCTGACAATATTAAATAATTCTCATTATTCTTAGACCATGGCAATCAAGAAATACAAAGCGATTACTCCGGGCCAACGCCTGAAAAGCACCTTATCTACGAAAGAAATCACTAGAAGCAAGCCGGAGAAATCCCTGACTGTCGGTAAACGCAGTCGTGCAGGCAGAAACAACCAAGGTAAAATCACTATTCGTCATCAAGGCGGTGGTCACAAGAAATTACTTAGAATGGTTGATTTCAAGCAGACTGACAAGCTCGGAATTCCAGCGAAAGTCATGCATATCGAATACGATCCGAACCGCACTGCTCTCATAATGCTCGTGAATTATTCTGACGGAGAGAAACGCTACCATCTCGCTCCAGAAGGCGTAAAAGTCGGCGACGAAATTATAACCAAAGACAAAGCGAAGATCTCTCCAGGTAACCGCATAATGCTCAAGCACATCCCTACTGGTTACAACATTTACAATCTTGAATTATCCCCACACCGTGGTGGACAAATAGTCAGATCTGCCGGATCCCGCGCTACCCTGGTAGCAGTCGAGAAGGAATTCGCACAAGTCACTCTTCCTTCAGGAGAAAGCCGTTTAATCGATAAAAACTGTTTCGCCACTCTAGGAGTTGTCAGTAATGTTGACTGGAACCTGGTCAAGATCGGTAAAGCCGGACGCAGCCGCTGGATGGGCATCAGACCTTCAGTTCGTGGTAAAGCCATGAATCCGGTCGATCACCCGCATGGTGGAGGTGAAGGTAATCAGCCATGTGGTCTTCCACATCCGAAAACTCCTTGGGGCTACGCTGCTCTCGGCGTCAAGACACGCAAGAGAAAGTATAGCGACAAGTCAATCGTCCGAAGAAGAGACGGTTCCAAGCTACATAAATAATATATCAATTCGTCCAATAACCAACCACTATGTCCCGAAGCTCAAAAAAAGAACCATTCGTCGATCCGAAACTACTCAAAAAGATAGTCGCTATGAATGAAGGCGGTCAGAAAAAAGTCATCAAGACTTGGGCTCGCCGCAGCATGATTTCCCCAGAATTTATCGGCCATACAGTAGCCGTACACAACGGCAAGCAACATTTACCTGTATTTATCACTGAGGAAATGGTTGGCCAGAAACTCGGAAGCTTCTCTCACACTAGGAAATTCAAGGGTCACGGTGGAAAATTGGCAGCAGCCGCAGCGCCAGCCCCTTCAGCCCCAGCTGCAGCTCCAAAGGCCAAATAATTTCAAAAAATTAATCAACTAATACGCACATGAAAGCAATAGTACGAACATCAAGAATTACTCCCAAGAAAGCCAACTTGATTGCCGGTATGATTAGAGCTAAATCAGCTGACGAAGCTTTAGAAATCCTTAAATTCACACCGAAAAAAGCTGCTGATATACTCTATAAACTACTTAACAGCGCAATCAGCAACGCAGTCACAAACTTCAAACAGGATCGCAAAGCTCTGCTGGTGAAAGAAGTTATAGTTACCAAAGGGCCTACACTAAAAAGAGGTGTGCCTGTCTCCAGAGGCCGCATCTATCCTATTCTCAAGAGAACAGCGCACATCACAGTAATCCTGGATATCGACGCTTCTGCCGTCAAGCCAGCCAAGTCTGTCAAAGCTGACAAACCAGCTAAAACTGCAAAACCTAAAGCTACCAAAAAAACCGCCTAATTAATCTAACAACTAAACACTCCTTACCATGGGACAAAAAGTAAATCCAATCATCCAAAGAATCGGTATTATCAGAACCTGGGACTCGAAATGGTTTGCCACCAAGAAGAAATTCGCCAAATACCTTCATCAGGATATTGAAATCGAGAAAATCATCAACAAAGATCTATTCGATGCTGGAGTGGCCAGAATTGAAATTCAGAGAAATGCAAACAAAGTAAATCTGATCATCCACACTGCTAAACCAGGCATAATTATCGGCAAACAGGGTGCAAGCGTCGACGTTTTGAAAGACAAACTCAAGAAGAAATTCAACGAAGATTTCGTCATCAGCATCCGTGAAGTGAAGAAACCGGCTTTGGACGCTCGCCTACTGGCTGAAAGTATCGCTACTCAGGTAGAGAAGAGAATCTCATATCGCCGTGCATCGAAAATGGGTATCGAGAGAGCCATGGAGACAGGAGCAAAGGGAGTTAAAATATATCTTTCTGGTCGTCTAAACGGCGTTGAAATCGCTCGTTGTGAATTCTTCACTCAGGGCAAAATCCCTCTTCATACTTTCCGCGCGAACATCGATTATGCCGTACATCACGCTAAAACAGAGTATGGTATCATCGGAATTACTGTCTGGATTTACAAAGGAGAAGTATTCAACAAAAAAGGGCAATATATCAATAACGAAGAATAAAAACGGCTACCAAACTTTCATATTGACCACAGAAAAAATCAATAGTAAAGTTCACAGGCCTTAACCTTAACACTAATATGTTCGGACCGAGAAAAACTAAATACAGGAAAGCACAGAGACTCAGAGGAGCCGAAAAAGGCGTTGCAACTCGTGGCTTCCGTGCTGCATTCGGAGCACATGCATTGAAAGCTATGTCAGGTTCAGAAATCACAGCCAGACAGATAGAAGCAGCTCGTCGTGCCATGACTAGATATGTGAAACGCGGCGGCAAGATCTGGATCAGAGTTTTCCCTCACAAGCCAATCACACAGAAAGCCGCTGAAGTACCGATGGGATCTGGTAAAGGTTCTCTGGATCATTATGTAGCAGTAGTGAAGAAAGGAACCGTACTTTTTGAAATGGACGGAGTTGATGAAGCGACAGCCAGAGAAGCCATGCGCTTGGCTGGTGAGAAGCTCCCGATTAAATGCAGATACGTAAACAATAACGAAATATAATCATGACCACTTACCAGGAAATCAGCCAGCTCGACTCAGCGACACTAGACAAAGATCTAGCTAAAGCCAGACAGGAACTGCTCAAAATGAAATTATTGACAGGAGATCAGAGCTCAAAAGAAACTCACAAACTCAGAGAACTTCGCAAGCACATCGCTCGCATGGAGACGGCTAAACGCAACGCTAAATAAACTCAACAATTAATTTTCTCAGACATATGGCCAGAAGTAAAAAAGGAATAGTTACCAGCAATAAGATGGAAAAAACCCTGGTTGTACAGGTCCATACTTATAAAATGCACCCTAAATACAAGAAACGCTACAGAACTTCGAAAAAGTTCTATGCTGATAATCCAGAGAACAAATTCCAAATTGGAGATGAAGTAACTATTTTCGAGACTAGACCTCTCAGTAAGTTGAAAAGATGGACAGTAGTAGAACCTAAATAAATAAAATATGATACAGTTAAGATCAATGGTAAACATCGCCGATAACTCAGGAGCCAAGCTTGCGCAAGTAATCATGGTTCTCGGCAGCAGTAAAAGATATGCCAGAATTGGTGATATCGTCGTAGTTACTGTGAAGCAAGCCACACCGAAAGGACAGGTGAAAGCTCACGCCGTAGAGAAAGGCGTAGTAGTCCGCACACGCAAAGAAACTCACCGCAAAGACGGCAGCTATATACGTTTTGATGAAAACGCAATTGTGATGATAAACAAAGACAATGAACCAAAAGGCTCACGCGTCTTCGGCCCAGTCGCCAGAGAATTACGTGACAAGGGGTTTCAGAAAATCATATCTTTGGCACCGGAAGTACTTTAATATTAAATCTCTACAGTAATATTACAACTATGAAATTAAAGCTCAACGATCTAGTAATGGTTATCGCCGGTAAGGACAAAGGGAAATCCGGAAAAATCACCAAAATCAGTCACAAACAGAATCGCGTAACTGTAGAGAAAGTAAATCTACGCACTAAGCATATCAAAGCCAAGCAGAATCAACCTGGAGAGAAGATTAGTTATGAAGCTCCATTCAGCGCTTCCAATGTCATGGCTATTGATCCGAAGACAGGCAAGCCTACTCGTATACGCTACAAGACATTGGCCAGCGGCAAGAAAGAAAGAATCTCAAGCGCGTCTCAGACATCTCTCGACAACCAGACCGCTGAAGCGCCGAAGGCTACCACCAAGAAAAAGTCCAAATAATTAAACCCGTAAGATAATCCCCTACACAATGGCAACCAAAGCAACAAAGACAGCCGAAACCAGTACTACTTCTATAGGCCTCAAGGACAAATACCTTAAGGAGATAGCACCGAATCTACAGAAAACACTGGGAATCAAGAACATCAATGCGGTTCCGAAAATCACCAAAGTGGTAATCAATGTCGGTATCGGCAAGTTACTCGCCGGCGGCAAAGATTACGCTGAAATCGAAGAAAATGTAAAATTAATTACTGGGCAAAAGCCAGTTATCTCCCGCTCCAAAAGAGCCATTTCCAACTTCAAACTTCGCGAGAACATGCCAGTCGGGATTTTCGTTACTCTGCGCGGTCAGAAAATGTATGATTTTGTCAGCAAGTTTGTAAACATCACATTGCCTCGCGCCAGAGATTTCCGTGGTATTTCCGCGAAAAGTTTCGATGGCAAAGGTAATTATTCTCTAGCCCTTCGCGAACATACTGTCTTCCCGGAAATCAATCCGGACGATATCGTGAAATCACACGGTCTTCAGATTACATTTGTCACCAACGCAGGAACAAACGAACGAGCTCTACTATTACTCAAGGCAATGGGATTCCCTTTCCAGGAGAAAAAGGAAAAAGTCACTAAATAATCATATAAAATTTACCCAAGAACATGGCACGAACCTCAATCAAAGTAAAAAATCTGCGCATCAAAGCAGCCTTCATGGACGCTCTAGCACACGGCAAAACACCGAAATTCCCGACACGCGTATACAATCGCTGCCCACTATGCGGACGAAACGGAGGATATATGAGAAAATTCGATATGTGCAGAATCTGCTTCAGAGAGAAAGCCACTTCAGGTAAAATCATGGGACTCAA
>CAIOIA010000006.1 GCA_903858295.1 uncultured Candidatus Peregrinibacteria bacterium
ACACGACAATATCGAGATGAAGAAATGGGGCATTGTCCCTGAAATCGCCAAACCGATAGACCACGTAGAACTGGCTACCAGACTAGGAATTCTAGACCTCGACCGCGCAGCCAAAATGTCAGGCACACGCTTCTCTGTATTACGTGGACTAGGAGCGAAACTCGAGAGAGCGCTGGCAGCCTTCATGCTTGAGCATCAGACCACGGCAGGTTATGAGGAAATAATTCCTCCATATCTGGTAAACGCAGAGTCCCTCTTCGCCACAGGACAATTACCTAAATTCGAAGAAGACCTTTTCAAAGTTCCTCACGGAGACACCAGCCTTTACCTCATCCCGACAGCCGAAGTCCCAGTCACAAACCTATATCGTGACGAAATTCTAGAAGAATCAGCGCTACCTATCAGACACTGCTCTCTCACTCCATGCTTCCGCAGCGAAGCCGGTTCATACGGCAAAGACACGAAAGGCATCATACGCCAACACCAATTTCATAAAGTCGAGCTTGTAGAATTCACAACCCCTGCCCAAGCCGAAGCCGAGATGGAAAAACTGACATCAAACGCGGAAGCCATACTCGAAGCGCTCCGTCTCCCCTACCGCCGCATGCTTCTCTGCGGAGGAGACATGGGATTTAGTTCGCACAAAACTTATGATCTGGAAGTCTGGATCCCGTCCCAGAATACGTATCGTGAAATCAGTTCATGCAGCTGGTTCAGCGACTTCCAGGCTCGCCGCGCCGCCATCAGATATAGAGGGACAGACGACAAAAAGGCACAACTGGTTCACACGCTGAACGGCTCCGGTCTAGCTGTAGGCCGCACATGGGTCGCAGTCATAGAGAATTATCAGCAGCCGGACGGCAGCATACTGATACCGGAAATCTTACGACCATATATGAACGGCCTGGAGAAGATTTCAATTTAGATTTATCAGGATCTATGCTAAAATTAAGTTAAATCCACATATAAAAACCAACAAAAAACATGCTCTCTATATGTACAGATAGTTTCAAAGGATACGGTCTTAATCGCATTTTCGAATTCATCAAGCAGGCCGGTTTCGATGGAGTCGACCTGAATATCGACCCGCGAAATTTCGACACGCAGAATGCAGATTATGTAAATTCCTTAATTGATTTATATCAAATTCCAGTCCTGTCCATCTCCACGCCACCCACAGGATCCGCCAAGAAAATCCAGGAAGCAGTCGACATGGCCAAGCAGCTGAAAACTAAAATAATCGTCATCCAGCCACCGAAAATTTTTGATTTCCAATACGCCAACTGGCTGAAAAACGAAATCCCTAAACTCCGGCAAAGAGAAAGCATTTCCATCGCGCTGGAGAATGCGCCATCTGAAGCTTTCCTGGGCATTATCCCAGAACACTCGATGAACAATATCGTCGATCTGAAGAAATTCAAACATGTCTGCATCGACACCACTCGCATCGCGACCAAGAGAGAAGATCTGATCAGAATCTACAAGACACTCAAGCCTTTTCTGGTGCATGTGCATCTCAGCAATGTACGCAACGGCATCCCGTATTCCGCTCCACAGTCAGGCATTCTGCCTATCGAAAGCTTCCTGACCAAGCTTAAACAAGATGGTTTTCCTGGAACAATATCCATGAAGCTTAATCCGAAATTCATCAATGTCGGTGATGACAGACAAGTCCTGGAATCCATGTCAGGCTTGAAAGAATTCTACACGACATATTTCACAAATATTAAAACCATCAAAAGCGAAGCATCAGACAAATAGCCCCTCACTTCGTCTTAGCCAATGGCCGAACATTCCATCGAAATCAAATCACTGCACAAATCTTTTCACCTGGGGAAGCAATCCATCCCAGTACTTAGAGATATCGATTTAAACATCAAGAAAGGAGAATTTATCAGCATCATCGGCCCATCCGGCTCAGGTAAATCCACATTGCTGAATATGATTGGAGGGCTTGATTCAGCGACCCATGGCTCTATACATATAGACGGCGTCGATATACACAAACTAAATGACAAGGCTGTTTCGAAATTCCGCAACAACAAAATAGGCTTCGTATTCCAGGACTTTCATCTACTCGAGAATCTCACAGTCGAAGAAAACATCGCATTGCCTTTGCGAATTCAGACTAAACGCAATTCACTATCTCGAGCCCAGAAGAAAGCTGTTACGCAAATGCTCAAAGTACTTGATCTACATGAGAGAGCCCATCATCGCCCATACGAGATTTCCGGCGGACAGAAGCAAAGAACCGCGATAGGCCGCGCGCTGATCACCAACCCGGAAATCATTCTCGCAGATGAGCCCACAGGCAATCTCGACACGCAGACAGGCCACCAAATAATTAGCCTGCTCAAAGCCATAAACAAACAAAAAGGAATCACACTGATAATCATTACCCACGACCACCATATAGCCGCCCTGGCAGATCGCATAGTACAAATCCAGGACGGGCAAATCACCACCAAAGCATCTACACACAAATTTACGCATTGATATATGCATCTGCATCTAGCCCTGAAAAACCTGACTTCCAAGCCCTCTAGAACTCTACTTACAGTAGTGGCAATCACTATATGTATGGTTTTTCTTGCTCTTTTTACAGCATTTCAGGAAGGACTGCGTAATTATCTTTTCAAAAATTCTCTTCAGACAAATCCACTCACTCAGCTCTCCATACAGCCCAAAAGCAAAAAACTCGGCCTCAATCCGCTGGATCTTCTCCCACAATCAAGCCTAACCCCGAAGATAATTTCAGAAATCAAGGAAATCCCGCACGTCACATCCGTCGAAGCACAGAATACTGTCAAAGGCATTTCCTCTCTGCAGATAACCATGTTCGGCCAGACCCTGCAGACAGATGCATTGATATTCGGAGCTCCATACGAGACTATTTCTTCCGATCAGATAGACGAAAATATCTGGAAAACTTCCACCGATTCACTTGGCACAGCCGCCAACCCACTTCCAGCCATAATCTCCACACATCTGATAGATCTCTACAATTACTCTTTCGCCACCGCCAATAATTTACCTCAGCTCACTGCGCAGAATTTCATCGGCACCGACATCGACATAATGCTAAATCAATCCACATTCTTCGGACAACAGAATTCCGGCTTGCCTACGCTGAAAGCCCGTGTCGTCGGCTTCTCCCCGAAAGCCAAATTAATCGGCATCACCATCCCCTCTGACACCGTGCAGCAATTAAATAAACAATATTTGAATGCACAGGATGACACTTTCGTAGACGCATACATCAATGTAGATTCCGTCGAAAACATCCAGCCGGTAAAACAGGCATTACTCAGATATAATGTAAATATTTCCAGCGGAGCCGATGCACTCGACACCATCAACAGCTATTTCACAGTCATATCGATAGCCTTGAACCTGATAGTCTTAATCATGCTGGGGCTAGCAGGCCTCATGATAGCAAGTACTTTCCTGGCCAAAGTGACAGAGAAAACCAGAGAAATCGGAATACTTCGAGCACTCGGGCTGACACGCCGCAGCATCAGCCGCATATTTCTAATCGAAGCCGGAATCATAGGCGGAATCAGCGGACTCATAGGATTCTCCGGCGCTTATATGCTCAGCACCTTAGCTGACCGCATCATCCTGAATTCCATCTCCTTCATCGCTTACAAGCCAGTCAGCTTCTTCACTTACTCACCACTTCTACTCGCCGCCACTATCATTTTTGCTATAATATTCGCGCAAATTTTCGCTTATATACCAGCCAGGCAAGCCTCAAAAGTTTCTCCGATACAGGCACTCTCAAATTAATCTTCAGAACAATTTCAGGAAAAATCAAGTCATTTTCTCTCGCAGAATAAACTTTCTTAAATATTCCTTTGACATCTGATTCTCCATACATATACTGGCGCTAGGCTGTCCGTAAAATACTGTACAAAGCTCTCTTTCCCGCCAAACAGCTGATCACTGTGGGAAAAGTAGGACTTTATTCAAGTATCATTGATTGTGTTGTTGAAGATAGCAAACTGATTTCGTCGATTATTACGAAATCAAAGTTCCCGTATATACTTCACAACTTTCATATGCCGAAGAAATCAGCAAAAAAAGCTGCGATACGCAAACCCGCCAATAAATCCAAGGCGGTAATTCGTAAAGTTCCAGCCAAGAAGACCAAGCCAGTCGCCAAAGTTGCAGCCAAAAAAATTACCAAACCGGTAAAGAAAGTGGCGAAAAAAGTAGTTAAGAAGGCTTTACCTGCACGTAAACCCGCAAAACAAGCTGTAAAGAAAGCCGTGAAAAAAGCAGTTGCACCGAAGAAGATAGTTCCGAAAAAAGTCAGTAAACCCGTCAAGCCAGCCACTCCAGCGAAGATCTCAAACGCTTCATCACCGAAAGCAGAAAAATCCGCCTCCAAACCCGCCGCTAAGAAAGCCGCAACTCCAGTAAGAAATTTCAATGTAGCCGAAGAAATCTCCAAGCTCCTTCCGAAGGAAAATATCATCATGAAGGAGGCTTCTAAGCGCCGCTACTTCACTGAAAGAATCGATAAAGACATCGTTCTTCCGAACCTTATAGAAATTCAGCTTGATTCCTACAGATGGTTCCTAGAGAACGGCATCCGTGAATTACTGGATGAAGTAAGCCCAATCACAGACTTCTCCGGCAAGAAACTCGAATTACAATTCCTCGAACACTCCATCGACGAACCGAAACACGACCCGGAGACATGCAAAGTTAAGAACCTCTCCTACGAAGCTCCTCTGAAAGTTCATGTACAGCTTATCAACAAAGAAACAGGTGAAATCAAGGAGCAAGATGTGTTCCTCGGAGGCATCCCTCTTATGACACAGAAAGGTACTTTCATCGTAAACGGTATCGAAAGAGTAGTAGTATCTCAGATAGTCCGTTCACCGGGTGTATTCTTCTCGAAGAACACAGCCCTCCCGACCTCCAACAGTGCCAAAATCATCCCTAAGCGCGGCGCCTGGTTGGAAATCGAAACAGACAAGAAAGGAATTCTCAGTGTGAAGATCGACCGTAAGAGGAAAATCCCAATCACATCTCTGATTCGCGTATTCGGCTTCACCACAGATCAGGAAATCCGCGACCTCTTCAAGGACGTCATCGAAAGCCCTGAGAAAGACTATATATTGAACACTCTGGAGAAAGACCCGTCCAAGACAGTAGACGACGCATATCAAAGCATTTACAAAAAAATCCGCCCAGGCGACCTGGCTACTGCCGAAAACGCCAAAGCCCTCATCCAGTCTATGTTCTTCGATTACAAGAAATACGACATGGGGCCTGTAGCGCGCTACAAATTGAACAAACGTTTCAATATCGACACTCCGAATCAGAAAGAATATCACACTTTCCAGGTAGAAGATCTGATACATATCATCAAGCACCTCATTCAGCTAAACAACGGCAATGCCACCCCTGACGACATCGATCACCTCTCCAACCGTCGTATCAGAGCTGTCGGTGAATTGGTACAAAACAAATTCCGTGTCGGTCTGCTACGCACCGATCGCATCGCGAAGGATCGTATGACAGTCATGGATCTCGAGACTGCTACTCCGACTCAGCTCATCAATTCCCGTCCTATCACAGCAGCTCTCCGTGAATTCTTCGCAAGCTCACAGCTTTCACAATTCATGGATCAGACCAACCCACTCGCTGAATTGGCTCACAAACGCCGTCTCTCAGCTATGGGTCCTGGAGGTTTGACTCGTGAGAGAGCATCCTTCGATGTACGTGATGTGCATCCTTCACACTATGGAAGAATCTGCCCTATCGCCACTCCAGAAGGTCCGAACATCGGTCTGGTAGTGCATCTCGCTACTTTTGCCCGCGTAAACAAATACGGTTTCATCGAGACTCCGTACCGCACCATGAATGACACTATCAATATCAAAGACGTAAAAGCCCTGCTTCACAAGAGACTCCGTTCTGATCTGGTCGATCCTAAGTCAGGCAAAACCCTGATACCGAAAGAGACAGTCCTTAATCAGAAGGAAATCGATCAAATTCGCAAACTCGGCTACGAGACAGTCAAAGTTTTCAAACATGTCACTGACGAAGTCCGTTACTTCGCCGCTGATGAAGATTCCGACAAAGTTATCGCGCAAGCCAACACCAAGCTCGACGATCAAGGCCAAATCATTGACTCTCTGGTATCAGCCCGTCAGAAAGGTGAACCTGAATTGGTAAACGCGAAAGACATCACTCACATGGACGTATCTCCGAAGCAGATTATCTCAGAGACTACCTCGTTAATCCCCTTCCTCGAGCATGATGATAATACTCGTGCTTCCATGGGTTCAAACATGCAACGTCAAGCAGTGTCCCTGATCAATCCGAAGGCTCCGGTAGTAGGTACAGGTATGGAAGAAATGGTAGCCAAATCCTCAGGTCAGATATTCCTGGCTGAAGACAAAGGTACAGTATCCTATGTCGATGCAGAGCAAATCGTCGTCATCTATGACAATGGTAAGAAATCAATTTACAAACTACAAAATTACGTCCGTTCCAATCAGTCTACATGTATTCATCACAGAGCCCGAGTCAACAAAGGTCAAAGAGTAACTCGTGGTGACGTATTATCAGACGGACCTGCTACAGAAAACGGGGAACTGGCTCTCGGTCGCAACGTACTGGTCGCCTATCTGCCTTGGAAAGGTTACAACTTCGAAGATGCCGTAATTATTTCCGATCGTATAGTGAAGATAGGTTATTTCGATTCCGTACATATCGAGACTTTCTCCATAGACGTCCGCGACACCAAGCTGGGACCAGAAATCATCACTCGTGATATCCCAAATGTCGGTGAAGCCAGACTGAAAGACTTGGACGAGAACGGCATAGTCCGTATCGGTGCCGCCGTACATGAAGGAGATATCTTGGTAGGTAAAATCACGCCAAAAGGTGAAACTGAATTATCCGCAGAAGAGAGACTTCTACGCGCCATCTTCGGTGACAAAGCCCGCGACGTGAAAGATACTTCTCTCCGCCTTCCGGGTGGTGAAGGAGGTAAAGTCGTAGGAGTACAGATATTCAATCGCATCAACGGCGATGAACTCCCTAACGGCGTCAATCAGCAAATCAAAGTCAACGTAGCTCAGACACGTAAAATCTCAGTCGGTGATAAAGTCGCAGGTCGTCACGGTAACAAAGGTGTGGTCTCAGTCATTGTTCCTTGGGAAAACATGCCATTCATGCCAGATGGAACTCCTATCGACATCATACTCAATCCGCTCGGCGTATCTTCCCGTATGAATATCGGTCAAATCCTCGAAGTACATCTCGGATGGGCAGCAAATACAATGAATTTCACTGTCGCTACTCCGGCACTGAACGGTATCAAGACAGATACAATAGTAGATCTCCTCAAGCAGGCCAAATTACCGGAAGACGGTAAAATCCAGCTTTACGATGGAGAAAGTGGAGAACCTTTTGATCATCACACTACAGTTGGAATTGGTTACATCATGAAATTGTCCCATCTGGTAGAAGATAAGATTCACGCTCGTTCCGTCGGCCCATACTCTCTCGTCACTCAGCAACCGCTTGGAGGTAAAGCCCAGCACGGTGGTCAGAGATTTGGAGAAATGGAGGTTTGGGCTCTCGAGGCATACGGCGCCGCTCACACACTTCAGGAAATGCTGACAATCAAATCCGATGACGTATTCGGTAGAGCGAAAGCCTACGAATCCATCGTCAAAGACGAACCAATCAAGAAACCGAAAACTCCGGAATCATTCAATGTATTGGTAAAAGAATTACAATCACTCGGTCTCTCGGTCAAATTCGAAAATTCCGAAATCATAGTCGACGAAGATGTCTACGAAGGCAATCCTGAACTGGCTGAGACAGCCGAAATAGATCCGGAAACAAGAAGCAAACTCGCATTGGAGTCCGAAGTCAATGAAATGCTCCAGAAAGACCTGGTAGCAGAGCCGGACGTAGAGGATCATGTCTCAGGGATGGATATCATGACTGATCAGGAATCTGAAGATACAGAGCTACAAGAAATCAAAGAAGGAGGCGATCCTGCAGATATGGAAGACTTTGCCAAGATGGATGTCGAAGTAGACTTCGATTCTATCGAAGACGCACCAGATGAAGAATTACTAAAAGTAGAAGAAGTAGAACACGAAGACATTTCTGAAGACGACCTGCTTAATACATAAGCCGACATAATCGTCTACAAAGTCACTACATTCATCGCCTTACTAAATTTAACCCTAAGTAAAAATGAGTCCTAATGAAATCCTGGAAAAAGGAAAGCACAAAGAGATCTTCGACAAAATCTCCGTCTCTGTGGCTTCTCCCGAAGAGATACTCTCCTGGTCATTCGGAGAGGTGAAGAAACCTGAAACCATAAATTATCGTACTCAGAAGCCAGAACGCGATGGACTTTTCTGCGAGAAGATTTTCGGTCCGACCAAGAATTGGGAATGTTATTGCGGTAAATACAAACGCATCAGATACAAAGGCATTATCTGTGAAAAATGCGGAGTTGAAGTAACTCATTCTTCAGTTCGCCGCACTCGCATGGGCCACATCAAATTAGCCGTCCCAGTGACTCACATCTGGTTCCTCCGATCCACTCCTTCCAGAATTGGATTACTGCTTGATCTACCTATCAAAGCCATAGAGCAGGTAGTATATTTCGCGGCTTACATCATCACTGAGATAGACGAGAAAGCAAAAGAAGAGGCTCGTGAACAGCTCAGCAATGAATTCAAAAACATTCGCCGCAAATTACAAGATGAGGCCGCCAAACTGACAGGAGAAGCCGCAGCTAAGAAAGACAAAGTACTTATCGGCAAACTTGAGAAAGAATTCGCTCACAAACTGGACGAATTGGACGCTCAAAACAAGAAAACCAAAGAAGAGCTGGAAGGTCTGAAGATCACCAAAATCTACTCCGAGCTTGAGTATCGCGAACTCTCGACCAAATTCGGACAAATCTTCAAAGCCGGTATCGGAGCAGAAGCTATCCGCCACATCATACAACATCTGGACCTGGCCAAGCTCATCAAGGAGCAGGAAGCCGATCTGAAGAAAGCCAGCGGACAGAAACACAAGAAAATCATCAAACGTCTCAAGCTCGCCGGAAGCCTACTGAAAGCCGGAATCAACGCGGAATGGATGGTCATGACAGTACTTCCAGTCATCCCACCGGACTTAAGACCAATGGTTCAGCTCGATGGCGGCCGCTTCGCAGCCTCCGACCTAAACGATCTCTACCGCCGCGTGATCAACAGAAACAACCGCTTGAAGAGACTCATGGCAATCGGCGCTCCGGAAGTAATTTCCCGCAATGAGAAACGCATGCTTCAGGAAGCAGTAGATACTCTACTAAACAACTCCGCCCGTCAGGGTAAGACAGTATTCAACTCAGGCGATAAGCGCAAACTCCGCTCTCTCTCAGATATGCTTAAAGGTAAGCAGGGCCGCTTCCGCCAGAATTTGCTCGGTAAACGTGTGGATTACTCCGGTCGTTCAGTAATCGTAGTAGGTCCGCATCTCAAGCTCAATCAATGCGGTCTACCGAAGCAGATGGCTTTGGAATTATTCAAACCATTTGTAATTGGTCGCCTCATCCGAGACGGACTTGCTCACAACATCAAATCTTCAGAGAAGCTCATCCAAGCGGGTACTAGAGAAGTTTGGGATATTCTCGAAGATGTGACACGAGATAGATACGTACTCCTTAATCGTGCTCCGACTCTGCATAGACTTGGTATCCAAGCCTTTCAGCCGGTACTTGTCGAGGGTAAAGCCATTCAAATTCACCCACTGGTATGTACAGCCTTCAATGCGGATTTCGATGGAGATCAGATGGCCGTACACGTCCCACTTTCGAAACAAGCGCAGGAAGAAGCCCACAATCTCATAGCATCAAACAAAAACCTGCTCAAACCATCAGCCGGTGAACCTATCGTTACTCCGATTCAGGATATGGTACTTGGTTGCTATTATCTCACCAAGGAAACTCCAGGCAAGATAGGAGAAGGCACAGTCTATGCCGACCTGAACGAAGCGATGCTGGCATGGAGATGCGGATATCTTCATCTTCAAGCGAAAATCAAAGGCCGCTTCCGTGGAGAATTACTGGAGACAACTCTGGGCCGCCTGATTTTCAACAGCTATATACCTTCAGAATTATCATTCTACAATCTGACAGTAGGCAAGAAGCAGCTGGGCACAATTCTAAATGACAGTTTCTTACTGGCAGGCGCTATCAAGACAGCTGAACTGGTAGATCATCTGAAGAAGATCGGTTTCCATTTCGCTACATATTCCGGACTTTCCATCGCTGCATCTGATATGCACATTCCTGAGAAGAAAGGCAAAATCATCGACGAAGCTTCTGACAATATCAAGAAGATCAACGCCCTCTTCCAGAACGGTCTAATCACAGACAACGAGCGCTACAATCACACAATCAAGAACTGGACCAAAGCCAAGGGAGACATCACGAAAATCATGATCGAGGGTATAGATCCAGAGAATCATCTCCACTACATGATTAATTCCGGAGCCCGCGGTAATTGGGGACAAATCACCCAGCTCTGTGGTATTAAGGGTCTGGTAGCCAATCCTTCCGGTAAGACCATCGAGTTGCCTATCAAATCAAATCTCAAGGAAGGCTTCACCATCTTGGAATACTTCATCGCGACTCACGGAGGACGTAAAGGTAAATCCGATACTGCGCTGAAGACTGCCGAAGCCGGTCACTTGACCCGCCGTCTGGTGGATTCCGTACAGGATATCATTATCAAAGACCTCGATTGCGGCTCAAACCACGCGCATCTGGTCACGAAGGCAGACTCGGACAAAATCGGAGAGAAGATGGAAAACCGTATCTTCGGACGTGTATTGGCTCAAGATCTGATTCATCCGAAGACAGGAGAAGTCCTCGCCGAGAAAGGCATCGAAATCGATCGCCCTACTCTGAAAGCCATCGAAGAAGCGAAAATCGAAGAAGTAGCAGTGCGCTCAGTGATGACTTGCCGTACGAAAGGCGGAATCTGCGTAGCTTGTTATGGACGTGATCTCGGTACCAACAAGACAGTTCAGCCGGGTACTGCAGTCGGTATTATCGCTGCACAGTCCATCGGTGAACCTGGTACGCAGCTGACGATGAGAACCTTCCACATGGGTGGTGTCGCGGAAGAAGGAGATATCACTCAGGGTCTGACACGTGTAGAAGAATTATTCGAGGCCCGTGGTCCGAAATCTCCGGCTATCATGTCAGAGATTGACGGTATCGTACAAATCCTGGCTAAGGGTCAACAGACAGAAGTAAAAATCACCACAGAAGAGCCTCTTGAGAAAGATTATCTTCTGATCTCCGATCTGGAAGCCACAGTGAAGAAAGGCGATCATGTGAAAGAGAAAGAGATAATAGCCAAATCCCCTGCCAGCAAGAACTCTATTCGCGCTGAATTCAACGCTAAAGTCATCGAAGTAAATGCCAATCATATCCGCCTCCGCAGCATCGAGAACATCGAGAAATTTTACAAGATACCATTTGGTAAAATCATCAAAGTACAGAACCGTCAGAAAATCCAGAAAGGCCATCCTATCACTTCCGGTCACCTCAATCTTCGAGACCTGGTAGAACTCACAAACGTCTACACTGTACAGAAATACATAGTCTCAGAAGTTCAGAGCATTTACGCATCCCAGGGTCAGACCATCAACGACAAACACATCGAAATTATCGCGAGACAGATGTTATCGAAAGTCCGTATCATCGAGCAGGGCCACACTAAATTCCTTCCTGGTGAAATCGTCGACATTCTGGAAGTCGAGGAAGTAAACGCAAAGATGGAGAAAGAAGGCCAGAAAATCGCGATCTTCGAGAGACTTCTACTCGGTCTTACCCGCATCTCTCTGCATACCGACAGCTGGCTCTCCGCCGCCTCTTTCCAGGAAACAATCCGTGTATTGGTAGAAGCCTCCACTACCAACAAAATAGATCTTCTGTTGGGTCTGAAGGAGAACGTAATCATCGGTAAACTGATCCCTGCTGGCGAGACATTCCGCAAGAGAAATCCACAGCTTGCCCAGAATATAGTAGAGACTCACCCTATAGATGAAGAAGCAGCTAAGATCAAGTTTTACCCGGTAATTTAATCTTGCATTATAACTTCTCGTTGTGTAAATTAACCCCGCTAATACAGCAATCTATGGATTGCTGTAATGCGGGACCCGGCCACACACAAGATACGAAGGGCAAATTCCCTCTCAAGAATCAATCAATTAATGTAACCCACTAACTCAAAGCAATGCCTACAATTAATCAACTAATCCGCAACCCTCGCCGACCAAAACTTCGCAAGAGTAAATCCCCTGCTTTACTTACAGCCTTCAATTCTCTGAAGAACCGATCTGTGCAGAATGCGGCTCCACTGAAGAGAGGTGTCTGCCTGAAAGTAGGAACTATGACTCCGAAGAAACCGAACTCAGCTCTGCGTAAATTTGCCAAAGTCAGACTCACCAACGGCATGGAAGTAAACGCATACATACCAGGCGAAGGCCACAATCTTCAGGAACACAGCGTGGTACTTATCAGAGGCGGAAGAGTAAAAGATTTACCGGGTGTACGTTACCACATAGTCCGCGGTGTCCTGGATACACAGGGCGTAGCAAACCGCAAACAGGCCAGATCACGCTACGGAGCCAAGAAACCGAAAGCAGCAAAATCCTAATTAATCCAACACTTAACTACATCAGCAAATGGCACAGAAAAGACCCACATTCATTCCGGAAGGATCTTCACTACTACAGGAGAAATTCATAAACTGCGTTATGCGCGGCGGCAAGAAGACAGTAGCTCAGAGAATTTTCAAGGATGCTATGGAAATCATCGCTTCCAAAGGACACAAAGATCCTGTGAAACTTTTTGAAAAAGCTCTCGACACACTCAAGCCTACTCTCGAAGTGAAAGCCAAAAGAATCGGTGGTGCCGTATATCAGATACCGATGGAGGTCAAGCCAGCCAGACAAATGACACTATCAATCCGCTGGATCCTGGAGACCACACGCAACAAGCGCAACGCTCCTATGGCTCAGAAGCTCGCCAACGAGCTCATGCTCGCCATAAACAACGAAGGCTCCGCAATCAAGAAACGCGACGATGTGATGAAGATGGCCCAAGCCAACAAAGCCTTCGCACACTACGCCAAGTACTAGAATCACGCCCAATACAAACCTCACGCCACTCCACACACAATAAACAATTTTGCACAAACCCCGTCTATCGTATAATCTGCGACAGACGGGGTTTAAAAAGATACCAATCTATAATTAAACGCTAATTATGACTGAAATTATTTACATTCTCATCAACGAAGCAATGCCTGGGTATGTGAAAATTGGGAAAACTTCTTCAAGCCTTGAGCAAAGAATCAGAGAACTAAGCGGATCTACAAGTGTTCCACTTCCTTTTACTTGTTTCTACGCATGTACTGTAGAAAACGCAACATTTGTAGAACATCAGCTACACGATGCATTTGATAACAACAGGATAAACCCAAGACGAGAATTTTTTCAAATTTCCCCAGAGCGTGTAGTCTCAGCACTCAAACTCGCAGAGATCGAAAATATTACTCCGAAAAAAGATTTTGTTGAATCGCAAGAAGATCAAAAAGCTCTTGACCAAGCACGAGCAGAAATGAGAGCTAAATTTAACTTCAAAATGGTAAACATTCCCATCGGAGCTGAATTAGTTTTTAGTCGAGATGAAAAGATTAAATCAAATGTACTGGACAATAAATCGATAAATTTTAATGGTAACAAAACCAGCCTTTCCGCATCAGCACAAAAAATCCTTGGTTATGACTATAGCGTTCAAGGAACAGCTTACTGGATGTTTGAAGGAGAATCTCTTGATGAACGTAGAAAAAGAATAGAAAGTGAAGAAGAGAAAAAAAATTAAGTTCTAAGGACATTTCACTTGTTTTCAGCTCATAAATTCCACACTTTCACCCGACATGCTCTAATTCATGATGCCCACGACAAAGTGGCTTCATGACTCGCGAATCATGTTCTCCATAATATGCGAAAGGACGCTCATGATGAATGTGTTCAGAACGGTTCTGACAGCCAGAATCAGCACACTTACTACCAAATTCTAATTTTAGGACTTTCCTGATTTTCACTGGAATATGTCGAGATTGAGCTGGCGATTTGCTACTCACGACAGAGGCACCACCCAAATCACCCACCACAGCCACATCTCTACCAACATCACCCTCGTTTTTCACTAAGCGCTCTGTACTTTTCGCCAGTTCCGCCCCGCTTTTCACTAAGCGCTTTACATTTTTCGCTTGCCTAATTTGCGCTTCCACAATCTCCATTTTTTGTCGGGCAATTTCAGTTTCTCTCACAGCCAGTGCACCCAATGTCATCTCATTAACATCAATTTCCTTATCAATCAATTCTTTCAATTTCATCTTCACTTCCGGAGACAAAGCATTCAATAATTCGAAGTCATGGTTTTGTCCGGCCAAGCTTTTTGCCTCATTTCCTCTCTCAAACAAGCCATCGTGTTTGACGGCACTCTCACTTTCCACTTTGATTTCCTTTACCAATACATCCACTGCACGTCTTGATAAAGTCTTGATTTTCTCACAAATTTCTACTTCATTTCTGACTTCCACCACACTTGCAATTCTAGCTAATTTACTTAGTCCGATTTCGCCTTTCACCAAAGCCTCATGTAATCTCGGCATCTCTTCAAACCTCTTCTCCAAGCGCAAAACATCATTTACCAAGTGCTCACTCACGCCGCCAAGTACCGCCGTGAAATGATAAATCGAACTATAACCACGACGTTCATAAAGCCTGCGCACATTCACCTCAGGCAGCAAACCGACAAACCTGCGTCGGGCTTCCAGCGCTTCTGCTCCCCATTTTTTGCAAAGTGCGTATAGCTCAGGATCTGTCATTGTAGTTTGAGTTTTGTTCATAAGATTTCTAGTTATGAGATACAGAAAACATAGCACAAACAAGCCAAATAATCGCTTTTTCTAGCTTGCACTCACTTGTCAAACCATTGTGCCATGACATCAAAATAACAGCTACCACAAGCCACATATAAATGTATTTCACAGCATTGTGAAACTGCAAAATGTCCTAATCACACATAAGACCTGCATTGAATTTCAACTAGACTTTCCACCGAAAAGTAGCTAAATTGACTCCTCTTTTAATAATTCACCTATGACTCTTCACGAATTAACAATAGCATTCGAAGAATTTGATTCCGCTACAGAACTTCCAGAGGACGA
>CAIOIA010000007.1 GCA_903858295.1 uncultured Candidatus Peregrinibacteria bacterium
ATAGATGAATTGAAGAAATTGACTGGCGGGAAGCTGCCATTAGATGAGAAAGGCGACCTGGATTTGCATAAACCATATATAGATCAGATAACTTTCATGCATCCGGATCATGCTGATTCTACTGATGATAAATACCTGATGAAGAGAGTTGGGGATGTCTTCGATTGCTGGTTTGAAAGTGGTTCTATGCCATATGCACAGCTGCATTATCCTTTCGAGAATAAGGATTTGTTTGAGAAGAATTTTCCTGCGAATTTCATCATTGAGGCGATAGATCAGACTAGAGGTTGGTTTTATACTCTACATGTATTGGCTACTATTTTGTTTGATCAGCCCGCTTTTCAGAATGTCATCTGTACTGGGCATCTAAATGCCGCTGATGGTGAGAAGCTTTCCAAGAGCAAGAAGAACTTCGTAGATCCTACTATTCTCTTCGAAAGTAAAGGTGTGGACGCCGTGAGATTCTATCTTTATCAATCACCTGTGGTCTTGGGGGAAGGAGTAAGATTTTCGGAGCAGAATGTCGATGAATTCCTGAAGAAATTCAATCTTACCATATGGAATACTTATAGTTTCTTCGTCACTTATGCCAATATCGACGGATGGACGGCAGAGCAGGCTGACCCGAAATTCCGACCGCAGAATGCTCTAGATAAATGGATATTGTCTGAACTGAATCTACTTATCAAGACAGTAGATGATGAGATGGAACACTATAATCTGATGAGAGCTACTCGACCTATGGTGGAGTTTATAGATAATCTCTCGAATTGGTATGTCCGCCGTTCTAGAAGACGTTTCTGGAAATCAGAAAATGATGGCGATAAGAGTGATGCATATCAGACACTTTATAAAGTTTTGGTGGTTTTCTCCAAACTGTTAGCGCCATTTATGCCGTTCTTGTCTGAGGAAATATATCAAAATTTGACAGGTGAAGAGTCAGTACATCTCTCTGAATGGCCTAAATATAGAAAAGAATATGTCGATGAGAAGCTGAATTTGCAGAATAAACTGGTACGTTCTGTAGTCACAGTAGGTCATCAGCTCAGAGCCAAAAATAAGATTAAAGTCAGACAGCCTCTGAGTTTGGTAGAAGTAGCTTTACCGAAAGGAATGGATGCGAAGATTATAGAGGAGCAGTTCTCTGTAATTACTGAGGAATTGAATGTGAAAGGTGTTTTACTTATCGATCCCGAAAAAGTTTCTGAAAGGGTCCAGCAAGTACTTAAGCCAAACTCTAAGTTACTTGGTCCTAAATTCGGGGCACTCGTACAGCAAATTATTGCGGAGGCCAAAGCTGGGAATTTTCAGGAGAAAGACGGCCAAATCACTATGACGAATCTGACTGTAGGAGAGAATAGCCCAGTGATATTGGTAGAAGGAGAATATGAGTTGGAGACTTCCTCTGCGGGCGCCGACAGTCATCAGGATGCTGCAAGTCTAAGCGGTATGACCGTGATACTGAGTACTGAGATTTCTGAAGAATTATTACTTGAAGGATATGCTCGTGATATAGTGAGAGCTATTCAGGATCTGCGTAAGGAAGCGGATTTCCAGGTAAGTGATAGAATTATCGTAGATATTCAGACCGGCCAGAAAGTTGCTGGAGCGGTTACGAAATTTGCTGACTATATAGCTAGGGAGACACTGGCTGATGAAATCATCCAGAAAGGGGATCTGGAATGGGATAAGGAAATAACTGTAGAGATTGATTCAGAACAAGTGAAAATTGCAGTGAAAAGACAAAATTAACCTTTATAGCCTCTTGGCTCTTGGTTTGACCTTGGCCTTGGAAAATGCTATAAACTGGTGGAATTATAGCCAAATTATCTAATTATCAAGTAACAATGCACACTTTCCTCAAATATTTTCAGTTAATAGTTTCAATTTTATTGATTTGTTCTGTAATGCTTCAGAATAAGACTTCCGGATTTTCAGCCGGTACCATGACTTCCACAGGCGGGGTTCGCTCTACACGAAGAGGAGCAGAGAAAGTGATATATACTGCTACAATAGTCTTTGCGATTTTGTTTGTAGTAAGTTCAATAGCTTTTATTTTTGTTGCAGAATAGGTATAAACCCAATTAAATGAAAAAGTTTTTACAGATCTTTTTGAGGGTGCTCAAAGCGTTCACACTTGAAGAAAAGGTTTTAAGTGTGATTTTACCTCTGGCGATTGTGTTTTTCGGGATCAGGAGTTATGTGTTCCTAGTTAATCCTGTCGCTGTAATGGCTGATAGCGGGGTGTATACAGAAGGTGTTGTGTCGAGCATTCCAGTGGTCATAAATCCACTTTATGTCGATTTCTCGCAGGCTAATCGTGATGTGTCTTCTCTAGTGTTTTCTGGTTTGCTGAAGTATGAGCCTAAGCTGGAAGGATTTGTCGATGATTTGGCTTCACTTACTATCAGTGAAGATAAAAAGGATTATATTTTTACAATTAAAGATAATTTGAAATGGCATGATGGCGTGCCATTTAGTATTGAAGACGTCTTGTTTACTTATGGTTTGATTCAATCTGACGCTTTTCAGAATTCTCTATTAAAAGCCAATTTCCAGGGAGTTAAAATTGAACAAATCGGTGAAAAAGTTCTGAAATTCAGCTTAGCCAGGCCTAATTCTTTCTTTATTACTAATTTTAATGTGGGAATTCTGCCGAAACATCTGCTAGGAGACACAGCCGTAGAGGATTTGCTGAATAGTAAGTATAATTTACAACCTGTCGGTACAGGTCCTTATAAAGTTATAAGTCCTCTCCAGGCATCAAGTGATGGTGTCCAGAAGGTCGTGCTTGAGAGGTTCGATGGTTATTATTCTACAAAATCAAAGATCAATGAAGTTAGGTTTAATGTGTATCCAGACGAGAATACATTGTTGAAGGAGAAAGGTTCTATAGATGTCCTGGCTAGAGCCACTAACAGTTTATTGGGTTTACTGAATGATCAGCGTTTCAGAACTGTAAGTTATGTTTTACCTCAATATAATGCAGTCTTTCTCAATACTCAAAGTGCTGTTCTGAAGAATGTGAAAGTGAGAATTGCTTTGCTGAAGGCGCTCGATAAGGACGCTCTAGTGTCTAAGCTGGATAATAAATTACGTGTCGATACCCCATTGATGGGATTGAATCAGCAGGAATGGATTAATACTCCAAGCGTGAAGGACGCTAATGGGGCTCTATATGATGCCGGTTATCTTTTTAAGAAAGATGATAAGGGACAGATACTCCCGGGCGAGGAATACAGGAAGGATAAAGCTGGTAATATCTTAGAGCTTACTCTGGTGGCTAAGGCATATGAAGAAGGTACTTCACAGGATAAAGAAGTCAAAGATACTGTGAATTCTCTGATTGAATATTGGGCTAAAGTAGGTGTGAAAGTAAATGCAACCTATCTGGATGAAGCGGATTATCTTTCAGCTATTAAGGGGAAGCAATATGATATGATTTTGGCTGGACAGAGCATGGGGTACAATCTGGATACTTTTCCTTTCTGGCATTCGAGTCAGGTGAAGGAAGACGGTCTGAATCTCTCGAATTATCGTAGTTTTGCTGCTGATCAAGAGATAGAGAAAATTCGCGATACATTTGATAAAGATGAGAAGGACACTCGTCAGAAAGCGTTGGCCGATATTATCTCCAAGGAAGTTCCGGCGATCTTCCTCTATAGATCAAGTTATTTGTTCTTAACGGACAATAAAGTGAAGAATATTGGCATAGATGCTCTCTCTTTTGAAAATGATAGATTTACTGATATTGCGGACTGGTGTATAGGAAATGAATGTAAATAAAGTGTTGGGAACTGTTTGTGTAAAATACAATTTAATAATGCAAACATATGAAAGTAATTTTTCTGGATAATGTTAAGGGAGTGGGGAGAAAAGGCGATGTGAAGAATGTAGCTGATGGTTATTATCTGAATTTCCTGGCGCCGAAGAAATTAGCAAAATTGGCTACTGATGATGCTATCAAGACTGCTGAGGCCAGAAAACAAAAGGAAGTAATGGATAAAGAGAGGATTAAGGAAGAAGCCAGAATGGTTCATACACGATTGGATGGATTACAGTTGGAAGTGAAGAGGAAAGCTCAGGGAGCGAAATTATACGCTTCAGTGACTGTAGAAGATTTGATTAAATTATTGGTGGAGAAAGTGAAGATGCGACTGGAGAAAAGCAATTTTCAATCAGGCCTACATCTGAAGGAAATAGGTGTTCATCAGGTCGTAGTGAAGTTGCCAGAGGGGCTTAAGGCTACGTTGAAGGTAGAGATCAAGCCAGAAATGATATGATGAAAGGCAAAGTATTGGCTATAGATTATGGTCAGAAGTCTATTGGGCTGGCTGTGTCTGATGCAGATAGGATGATGGCTTTCGGCAGAGGCGTTCTCAGAAATATTGATAGGGATGGAACCTTGAAGTCTGTTCTTCTGATGATTGATAGTGAAGATATCTCTGAGGTTGTTATAGGTTTGCCGCTGGGAAAGAATGGAGAAGAGACTGTTCAGACCAAAATAATCCGTGATTTTGCTGATGAATTGTCGGTGCAGATGCGTGAAAGCAAAATAGAAATCCCTGTCACTTTCCTGGATGAGTCTTTTAGTAGTTTTGAAGCGAATATTATTTTGATGAAATTGGGGGTAAAAAGTGAAGATCGTAAGAAAACGGAGGATGAAATGGCTGCTATCGTGCTGATTCACCGTTTTATAGACTTTAGGCCTTAAATAAGCTATAATATCAAAGATTAAATAAAAATATAGGATGAATTTGTTTTTTGTTCTGAATTTAGTGATTGGTGCGGCCCTTGGACTTTATATATTGGTGCTTTTATGTGATGTAATTGTGAATTATTTTCAGAAGAAAGGACGCGAAGAGAAGAATATTGTTTTGATGGTGAGAGTAGCTAAGGATAATGAATGTGGACCTATTGTGGCCGAGTCTGTGTTCTCTACTATCCATAGTATTGTAGGAGAGATAAGCCTGATGGATAAGTTACGAGGAGTGAATCCTGAGAAAGTATCTTTCGAGATAGCGAATATAGGCAGAAGCATCAGGTTCTATGTGCATTTCCCGGCTAGACTTAGAAATCTCGTGGAGGGGCAGATATATGCTCA
>CAIOIA010000008.1 GCA_903858295.1 uncultured Candidatus Peregrinibacteria bacterium
ATGGGATTTCCGCGGCATCGGTACTTTCCGCGATGGCACAGGAGTGACAGCTTCATATACATTCGACAAAGTAGGGGATTATCCAGTGAAGCTCAGAGTTACTGATAATCTAGGCAAGTCTGCAGTGATCAGTAAGACAATCACAGCAGGTGGACCAGATGTCCCGGTATCTGTGATAAATATCCCTACAAACGACGGAAAATATTATACAAATATTCAGTATACTTTTATGGGGGAACAGTCTACTTCACCGAATGGAAATATCAGCAAATACGAATGGGACTTCGGCGACGGTACTCCGAAAGCCATCACACGCACAGCCACACATAAATATACAAAAGTCGGCCTTTACGAAGTAATATTGAAGACCACAGACGAGACAGGTAAGACCGGACAGGCCTCTCAGAAGATAACATTAACCACAGCTGAATCCGCTCCGCAGGCAATCATCACTACCACCCCTGCTCCGGGCGCCAAGGAGAAATCTCTGACTGGTACCGTGCCATTTCAGGTACATTTCGACTCAACCAATTCCACTGATGCAGATAAGAACATTGTGGAATACAAATGGGATTTCGATGGTGATGGCACAGTGGATTCCGCTGGAGCCACAGCCGACTTCGTATACAAGACCGCCGGCTCCTACAACGCCACTCTCACAGCTATCGACGCAGCAGGCAATCAGTCCAGCGATATTCTCGTAATAGGAGCCGCCCCTCAGAGTCTGCAGGCACGCATCACTTCCGATGTAGCCGAAGGCACTTCTCCTCTGAAAGTCACTTTTGACGCCAGCTCATCCAGCTATCCTGACGGTAAAATCACAAGCTATGAATGGGACTTCGGAGATGGCTCACCTAAGCGCATCGACGCTTCACAGGTGACATACAGATATACCAATATCGGAGCATTCACAGCTTCAGTAGTGGCCAAGTCCTCAGACGGCAAATCCAGCAAATCAGAAATCCTGATAAATGTCAGACCAGTCGCACTCAAATCCTGCTTCACGCCTAGCACAGAGCAGGGGGCTGCACCACTCTCAGTAGAATTCGATCCACGCTGCTCAGAAGGGGCAGTGGCGAAATATCTCTGGGACTTCGGTGATGGACAGACTTCCAGGATACGCAAGCCGACTCATAGTTTTGACAAGGCCGGCTCCTATCAGGTAACTTTGGAAGTGACTGATAATCAGAATGTAGTTAACTCTTATAAGACAAGCATTCTGGTCACAGGCACTGTCCAATAAATCCCGTCAAATGAAACAAAAAACTCAGCAGAGAATCGCCAAGATTTTCGCTTCAGTGGTTGTATTGATTATGATTTTCCAGGTACTTCTGCCACTATTCAGCAGTATCACTATGGCCGTAAATTAATTCCGAAAAAATACATTTGAGAAATTCACAAAATATGTAACAATCGTCCACGCGTAGGGGATTCGCCAAGTGGTAAGGCACTGCCCTTTGGAGGCAGCATTCGGGGGTTCGAATCCCTCATCCCCTGCCATAAGTTCCCGATGATCACATATTCTGTACATCTTTAATGACTTCTTCAGCATGTTCTTTCGGAGAAACTTTTTTGTAATGCTTGATTACTATGCCATTATTGTCTATCAGAAAAGATTCTCTACTGGTACCAATTATTTTCCACACGCCATATTCCTTAACAACTTTTTTGTCCAAATCTGACAAGATTGGATAATTTAATCTTTCTTGTTTTGCAAATTTTTGATGAGATTTTTCATCGTCTACACTCACTCCCAAAACCTGGACATTTAATGCACTCAAGTCATTAAATCTGTCTCTAAAACATTGCGCCTCTACCGTGCATCCGGGGGTCATGTCTTTCGGATAAAATAAAGCAATACCAACTTTCCTCTATAATCTGACAATTTATGTAATTTCCCATCTTGATCTTTGAGGGCGAAATCTATTGCCGATTTATTTAATAATTCTGCCATATTTAGTGAGTTATTCAATAAAATGCATATAGCAGTTTAACATTAGTTTATGAGGATAGTCTATTTTCTGAATCTAATATCAGCACCCATTTCTAGCCAGGAAATCACTCCACATCTTCCTGACTTCAGGAATTTTCTTTTCAAAATGCTTTCCTTTTCCGGGATAATGTTTCTCATAATCAATCTTATCGCAGTCAGCTTGAATATCATTCCAGATAGGCAAAGATCGTGGGTGGAGGAAGAACTCAGCAAGTTCGGGAAACTCATGAGAGTAATCAATAACCGTAGGTTTGTGGGTCATAAATGCCTGACAAGCCAAAGCATGTAGAGAGTCTCTTTGTTCATCTTCAAACTTATCTCTGACTTCATAGGCCCTCTTAGAAGTACGCAAATACCCAAGATTTTCTACTACATTGAAGATTCTATAGCGCAAAGTACTTTTATCATTTAGAGCGGATATCACTTGTGGAATTTTCGGGACTGATGATTTCTTATCCTCTGGTATGAATTCTTCCATGATGGCCTGCAGAATACCAACCTCCTCATCCTCATCTTTTTTGTTTTTGTAGATAAATGACTTATCCCCAGTCACAGCCTCAGCCCAATCATGAGTCTGCGCAGTCAGAAGCAGTATCTCCATGTCATCCTGAGTCAGTTCCACGCCTTTGAAACGTCTGATGACAGTCCTGACCAATCCATGACTCAGGTCCAGATGCAGAAGATTATTCACATCAGCGCCAAACATCTTTCTCCATTGATCAGGAGTTGTGCCTTCACGGATGCCTATCTTCCATCGCAGCTGGTCGTCAAGAATCTTACCATACTTAGAATCAGCATATCTTCTCCGTATCTCCTTCAGAGGTATCTGAGTCCCATCCTCATAACTGATGCTTTCTGGGATGAATTTATTCATAATTTTGTATTATATATGGACACACCAAATAAACACTAATGATCAAATATATGTCAAACCAGTCGTTGACAAATGCATTGCATATTATTATGTTCCATTTAGAAAACATATTATTAACTCACACACATGCCTCGTACAAGTCCTGAAAATGTGACTATTATCTCAAGTCAGGCCTACGAGCCTATTGCGCGTAAGGTAGCAGCGCATATGGGGAGGCCCTTCACGGAAATAGAACGCAGCAATTTCAAAGATGGAGAGATATATCACAGGTTACCTCTAGACGAGATAAACAGACGTGACGTAGTGATAATCAGCGGCACGCACGACGATGCGCACTATATGGAGACTATCGATCTGATAGAAGGAGCAAAAGCCTGGCACGCAGAATCAATCAATCTGGTCGTGCCTTATCTAGGCTATTCGACAATGGAGAGAGCGAAGAAGGACTCTGGAGAAATTCCGAAAGGCATGACCCGTACCAGACGTCTCCTGAGACAGCCTCTGCATTACGCTGCTTTCGTAGATCTCCACGCAGAAGGTGTGATTATGCAGGCCATCCTTCTGTAGATGTAGAGCATTATGAGACAGATGAATTGGTGATTGCAGAGATCAAATCACTAACTAGGAAACATCCGCTGACACTGGTTTCACCGGATTACGGTAGAACTAAATGGGGCGATAAGATCGCCAAAGGTGCAGGAATCCCATGCACAACCGCTGACAAAAAACGTTTCGCCTCAGACAAAGTCATAGTGGGGCAAGTCTCTGCCGCAGTGAAAGGCCGAGTAGCCCTCATCTGCGACGACATGATTCGCACTGCAGGTACCATCGGAAAAGCCGCAGAGAGATGCCGTGAAGCAGGTGCTGTCGGCGTAGGATTCCAGGCGACACATCTGATACTCGCGGGCGAAGCCCGCGAAATTCTCAGAGCAGCCGATCCTATAGTAGTTATGGGAGCCGATACATTCCCAGGTGTACAATCAGACGAATTACTCACAGTATACTCTGTAGCGGGACTGATTGCCGAGAAGCTAGGCAAGCACTTCGGATTCTAGAATTCCATTTTGACATAATTTACTTATGGCTTATGCTGTCGTCGTGCCTGGCAGAGCTTCTCCTATGGACATCAGATGTACGCAGGATGAACTCAGCCGAGCTGAACTAGTACCCCAGTCTGCTCACGCGGACTTCAAGGAGGTCGACAACCAGAATGAGTGAAACTACCCCACATCTACCGCCCCGAGCCGGCAATCGCCGCAACCCGGGGAAGGATCCGTTGCCCAAGAGGCGCAAGTCTACCCAGCCGACTCCTAAGCAGCAGGAGGATACTACCCCCCTTCCGCAGCAGAAGTCGGTAACTACGAACGCCACGCCAGCAGCGCTGCCCGCCACTTCAGCATCCAAGAAGCCGCCCCGCAAGGGCTGTGGCTCGAAGAAGCCGAAGTACATCCTCACCAAGGCCCTCATCAAGAAGGCACTGGAGGAGGGGTACTACGAGCTCCTGGAGGAGCGCGCAAGCGTCGACTCCGAGGCAGCTATCGCCCCAGACACGTCGTCGGCCGATCACACGGACGGCGACTACCGCGACAAACCAGTCGTCATCTCCTGTCAGATCAATGCTGATGGAGAGGAGAGGCTGGAGTACACGAGCGTTGGTGGGGGCCCAGAGCCGCCGCCAAAGCAGATGAAGACGCTCGAGGAATCCCTCGCTGAGCAGAAGGTTCGCCGACTGCTCGAAGATATGGCGAAGATCAAAGTCGCTATCAACATCGGGGCTCTCGTGAAGGCGGTCAAGGAAGACCCGCAGCTTTACCAGATGCTTCAGGACACCAAGGTCCCGCCGCCGAGAGACTCATCGCACAAACCCAGCGCCGCTCGCGCTCAACCCGCGCCTCACAAGAGCGCACCGTTCAAGAGCAGTCACGGGCGAGGTACGCCTAACAAGGGCAAGAAGGGGGTTTTCCTTCCGCACTCCGGCAAGTCCGGGAAGACGGGGGGCATCAAGAAGTTTCACTGATTCATCTCCCCTCCGTGCGTGCCGTCAGGTGCGCGCGGAGGGGAAGTCTAAATAGATTAAGAAATCACCGCCATAGTCAAATCGCTGATTACAAAGGCTCAATCAAACTCTCATCATAATCCGCCGGTGCATCGAATCCCAGTAAATTCATCACAGTAGCAGCTATATCGGAAAGCCTTGCTTCTTTCATATCAGTTTTCAATCTATAACTTTCAGAATTTCCTTCACCCACCAAGACAAATCCGACAGGATTTAATGTATGTGAAGTTTTCGGTTTCACCACCCCATCAGCATCTCGCATCACATTTCCATTCTTATCTATTTCATACATCTCATCAGCATTCCCGTGATCAGCTGTAATCATAGCCACTCCACCAGCTTTCAATATTACCGGAATCAGTCGGGCTAATTCCACGTCCAGACACTCCATAGCTTTCACCGCTGCATCATAATTTCCAGTATGTCCCACCATATCTCCATTTGCATAATTCACTCTCAAATACTTATACTTACCTGATTCTACAGCCCGTATCAGCGCGTCCGTAATTTCCGCAGCTTTCATCTCCGGCTTCTGATCAAACGGCACGATTTCACTGGCAATTTCTTCATAAGTCTCTAGTCCAGCATCAAATTTACCTGACCTATTCCCATTCCAGAAATAAGTCACATGCCCGAACTTCTGAGTCTCGGATACAGCATACTGAGCGACTCTATTTGCAGACAAATACTCACTCATGGTTCTGTCTATAGCAGGTGGTTCCACGAGGAAACGCTTAGGAATCCTCTTATCACCGTCATACTGCATCATCCCAGCGAAAGTAACTCGAGGCAGCACGCCTCGATCAAACTCATGAAACTCCACCTCCTCGAAAGCTCTACTCACTTCTATCGCTCTATCTCCACGGAAATTATAAAACACCACTGCATCGCCATCCACGATTCTTCCGACAGGCACGCCATTATCAGCTATCACGAATCCAGGCAAATTCTGATCAATTACTCCTGGCATTTCACTACGGTAAGTCTCTACAGCTTCTCGCGCAGACGCAAATTGCCTGCCTTCTCCGCATACCTGTATCTTCCATCCTCGCTCCACCATACTCCAATCCGCCTCATATCTATCCATAGTAATCACCATGCGTCCTCCTCCGGACGCTATCGCAATATCGAAATCAGCACTTCGCACTGACTCCAGAAATTTCTCTAAATCATCGATATATTCCAGCGCAGAAGTCTGAGGTACATCTCTTCCATCGATGAGAGCATGAATTCTGACTCGCTTAACGCCTTCACTCTTAGCCTGCACAATCATGGCCTTCAGATGTCTTATATGAGAGTGCACATTTCCATCAGACAGTAGCCCGATCAGATGCAGAGTACCTTCGTCAAGAGACGCTTCCATCACATCCTTCCATGCCTTCCCCAGCCATATTCTCCCGCTTTCTATAGCCTCATTTACAAGTCTGGCCCCTTGCGGGAATACTCTCCCAGCTCCGAGAGCATTGTGTCCGACTTCAGAATTTCCCATATCTTCATCACTAGGCATACCTACGGCAAGCCCATGCGCTCGCAGCATCATCCATGGATATTTCTCATACAACCCACGCATATAAGGCATACTGGCATTCTTCACAGCGTCGCCCTCAATTCTGGGAGAAATCCCCACACCATCCAGTACTATAGTGACCACTGGGCCGGCACAAGGCTTGAAACAGTCTGAAACTTTCAGTGTTAATTTGTTTTCCATATTATCAATTATATATTATGTGTCTTCGGAATTCTTCGCGATTTTACTACAGATTTCTGTTTAGAAATAATTTCACGGAACCAGGGACAAATTGCAGTCAGCTTACACGATCCACAGAGAGGAGTAGGGGATTTACACACATCTCTTCCCAGGTAAACCAGCAAATGTGACATCTCTCCCCACTCTGACGTCGGGAACAACTTCATAAGTTCAGACTCCACTTTCTCAGGAGCTACCTCGCTAGGCACGCCTGCCACCCACCCAAGCCTCACAGCAATTCTCCCCACATGCGTGTCTACCACCACCCCTTCATTTTTCCCATAAGCATTCGACAGCACGACATTGGCAGTTTTACGGGCTACCCCAGCCAAACTCACAAGCTCACTCATAGTATCAGGCACCTCTCCTCCATAATTCCCCACAATTCTCTGGCAGCATGCCTTAATATTCTTCGCTTTATTTCTATAAAACCCTGTAGATCTGATCATAGCCTCCAGCTCACTCAGTTCAGCCTCAGCAAAGTCGCGAGCGCTCTGATATCTCGCAAAAAGCGCAGGCGTCACCATGTTTACCCTTTTATCAGTGCATTGAGCGCTCAGTATCGTAGCTATCAGAAGCTGCAATGCATTCTCATGATGCAGAGCACAGTGTGCGTTCGGATATGTTGTCCTGAGCAACTCGAGAGTATTTCTAATACTAGCTTTACTTTCACGTACTCCCTTAGCTGACAACTTGTATTTCTTTTTACTTTTAATCATAATCGTATCAAGCTCTTACTTATCAATTCCAGCATAGCAAATTCATGTCAAAACAAAAACTCAAATACCTGATATTACTGAATCTCACATGGAGCATTCTGGGTATATATGCAGACTGGGAATGGCTCTCTCAGGTACCATCCTATCTGATACCATTTACGGCTATCTGCTCTCTATATCCGCCACTTCTGACAATATGGTACAGCCTTAAACTCAGAGGTATAAATCCGCCGAATTGGCTCACTCTCTGGATTCTGGTCGGCACTACGACATACGGCATACTCGCTCAAATATATTTCCCTCTACTGATGTCCTGGAAAGGTATCAATTTTCATGATATCGGCTCTATGTTCTGGGTAGCGGTATATGGCACTCAGGCTTTCATCCTCTACAAATACCTCAAACCACCGACTCGTGCAGCCATCGCCTGGGTCATATTATTCTATGCGGCGGTAGACTACAGCCATTATTTTGCGAAGACATTCGTAGATCTCACCCTACCGAATTATCCGGTATGGCTTGGCACGCTATCAGCTACACTGGTGATTGCGCTCCAGCTGGGCACACTCACATATTATGCCATGCGCCATCCGGCGCAGATCAAATCGTAGGCTCATCCACTACCACAGGCCCATGTCTACGCACCTTCTCTTGTACTGGATTCACTGGTATTCTACGTACTTTCTCTTTATCGCCCAGCGCCTTGGCTACGTATTTCTCGGGTAGAGCGTCCAGCTCCAGATAAGCCAAATTCATATATTCCAGAGGATCCACATGCACTCCATCCTTCAATATCTCAAAATGCAGATGAGGTCCGGTAGTATATAGCCCAGCCCCCTTCGTGCCTGGAGTAGCGCCGCTAAGTCCTATCACATCTCCGGCTTTCACCGACTGCCCATCCATGACCATAATATCTGACACATGCCCGTACAGAGTCATATATCCTCCGGCGTGAGCTATCATGACATAGCTGTATCCGAAGCCATTATCTTGAGCTCTATAGATTACTCCATCAGCAGGCGCATGTATCGGAGTTCCCTGTGGTGTGCGTATATCGATGGCATTATGTTTCATATGAAACACTTTGTAATACGCGCTCTCCAGATAATATGCGCTTATACCTTTTGCAGGATTTACTGGCCACACCGGCTGGAAATCCCCAGCAGCATCAGTGGCACCGGCCAGGTATTCGACCAAATTCTGTTTCGTCCCTGCATTGAGTAGATTGGTGTAATCGTCAGCGTTGAAATTACTTCCCAAAGATTTCATCCTTTCCTTCACATACAGCATATTCTTATGAAGTGTCGTAATTTCCTGGAGCACATCCTGCTGCTCTGCATTTGATCTGGCCAGCATTTCTTCATATATTTTCTGGTCGCCTTTAGTCTGATCCATCAGACTCACTTTCGCTTTCTTCTGCATGTCCAGACCATCCATTTCCTGTAGTAATTTGTTATGCAATACTTGCAGAGTTCTTTTCTTCACTTCCATAATTTTCTGATTTATCTGCTGTTCATCAATCATTGTACTAAGCTTCTCAAATATTTCTTTTCCTTGATTTTCCAGTACTTCAGAGTATCTAAGCGATCTCAAATTCTCCCCTGCAGAATCGTCACTAAGCAGTAGTTTTAGTGTGTTTAACTCTGCGCCATTGGTATTCATGCTGTTGAACTGGTTCTGCTCTTTGTATATTATAGCCAGAAACTCCAGTACAGTTTGCTTCTGGAAAGATATCTCGATTTGCTTCTGCTCGATCTGATATTCCAGAGTGTCAATTTCGCTTTGTTTGCGCTTTATCTGAGCATTCACATTGTCTATCATCTTCTGTGAGCTCTGAATTTGCGCATCAAGGCTTGCAAGCTGTTCTGTCAGGGAAAGTATTTTCTCCTGAGCCACTTCGATCTTGCTATTTGCGTCATCTATAAGGTTGTTCACGAAACTCAAACTCGTCTCACTTGAAGAAATTTCCTTCTTGATTCTGTCGATAAATTTCGATCCTTTACTCTGTCTAAGTAGAGCTTCCTGATCGAGCTCTGTGTAGGGGATGGGGGAAGACGAATCCACGAAATTATTCACATACGCTTTTGTATCTATAGCTTTAGCTTGTTCTGGGCTTACTTCAGTGCTTTCTTGAGCCAGTCCCAGATAGCCTCTCAGAGGGAGTATTAAAGCCAAGCTAATCAAAATTAAAGTGAATATTACGGGAAATCGCCCAATACTGGCTTCTATGAGAGCTTTCTGAGTACTTGCGTGCTGACGAGGCGATTTATTCAAAGAATATTTAGGTTAATCTCTACATTTTACCAAAAAACGGGCATATTCTCAATGCACTAACCCCCTAGAACCGCATTAATCAGTCTTTTATCTTGCGAAACGCTTCGAAAAATTGTAACTTGCATTTGTATTAATTGTTTATTAATATCATCAGGCCTGGTTTCGGGCTCAACTAAAACCTAATAAGAAAAATATGGCACATAAGAAGGCCGCCGGTTCTACCAAAAACGGTCGAGACTCAGCAGCGCAGCGCCTCGGAGTGAAAATCTTCGGAGGACAGGTAGTACGCGCTGGAAACATCATAGTCAGACAGAGAGGCACCAAATTCTTCCCAGGTGAAGGAGCTTCCATGGGCAAGGATCACACTATTTTCGCCCTTTCAGACGGCAAAGTCTCCTTCGTGGAGAAGCAGGTCGTCAAATACAATGGTCAGTCTCACAAAGACAAATTCGTCAATGTGGTTAAAGCCTAATTAAATGTCAGGACCTGAATCTTTCTCGGCTCCCGAGTCGGCAAATCAAGGCGGAACTGCTGAAAGCTACCGCCTTTTTCAGGAGCGTATGAAGGCTGCCGCGGCTCAGATACAGGCCATCCGCGCGGGTGAACAGAAACAGAAAAAGAAAGAAGACGACCTGGCCAGAATTCTTACGGAATTCATCAAATCCACACGCGCTTCTGCTCATAACGACTTACTTCTCGAATATATATCGAAACTCCTGGCCATCAATCTTCCGGCCATTTTCATTATTTCCCTGATTATCATCAATTTCCCGGAACTTCAGAAGCAGTCAGGATTATTACTTATCGATTATTCCGGCTCAGATCAGACTGCCATGGCGCCACAAAGCACTTTACCGGATCTATACTTCGAGAACGCTACTCTGCCACTCGAAGTGAAGATCGCTATTGATTCTTGGCTCAGTGAGATATCCAGGACTGTGAATGCAAATCCACAGAAAATTCTAGACCACGCACTGCGTCTGGACGGAAAGCTGAAAGAAGAGGTGATCGATCTAGCCAGTCACAGCCTTAACACATATCTGTCAGTGAAAAAACTGGATTTTAATCCAGAGACAGCACGCAAATTTATGGAGTTTTGCCTGAGTGGAATTATAAATGGGGTGACCAATGGGGCTCGAACCCACGACCTTCGGGACCACAACCCGACGCTCTAACCAACTGAGCTATGGTCACCACAATTTCCAACGGCAATTTGAATTGCGCGCAGATTTTAACATAGCAAGACCAAAAAGCAAATTAATCCAGATTACAAGACACCTCTCGGCTTGCGAGAGGTGTTAATTGTTATTTAGGAGTACCAACGCCCTAGAATAGCCTCAATATCCTAAAATAGACCTAGTTAAAATTTCGTACAGACTTTAGAACCTTCAAACAATTTCTCAATTACCGTAACCTAACTATATCAGATTAATTCTATATTGCAAGGAATTTTTTCATATCATAATCCAGCACAGTGACGTCGAAGCTTCTCCTCTTATTGGAGCCAGAATTCGTGCTGGCATCATTTTCGTATTCTTTCCCTGAGAACGCGATATCTCTCATAAACTCGTATTTTTTCATCAATTTTTCATTGGCGCCTGCCATCATTCTGAATTTATCACCATGTAGCAGATAGAAATTATATGACTCGGCGAAATCCTCAAATGCGTCAGTTTTCGCATACCCGGACACGAAGTCGAGATCTGAAGAGTTAGCTTTGCGAGTTTTCTCATCAGTAAAGCTTATTCTATAGAAATCCAGGCTTTTGTCGTCTATATATATGGCATTCTTCCCATCCTTAAATTCACTCGCTCCAGTCCAGAAGTTTCCGTTCAGCTCACCGGTATCTTCTATATGCCCCATTTCATGGACTAATACGCTAACCAATTCCTTATCTGTGACGTTCTTACATCGAAGAATGATAGTAGAGCCTCCACCAAGCCCTCTTCTGCCTGTATTGGTGAAGTAGAGAGTCAAATCCTTCAGATTTCTGGCTATTCCGTCAGGTAAGGCCTGTAATGTCTGATACACCAGGCCGGCACACCTATCGAGGTCAGCGACAGTATTTATGCTTCCTTTATCATATTCAGATCCTGGATGGAGCTTTATCCCCATATCTGCGATTTTCTGGACTATATCCACATCTTCCGAGGCACTTACAACAGGATTAACATAATTATCCCCAGTATTCGCCTCTACGGGCTTCAAACCCTCCTGCATAAGGGCCGAATTCTGGGTGTGTACTTCCTGCGCGGGAGGCATAGCGCCCCAACCCATCCACACCTGCGCCGCCAGTCCCAAAGCCAACAAATAAGTTTTTAACATAAGAGTAAGTTAACTTATAAGTTTTGTCTTTGTTTGAACCCCACACCAAATTAAGTTGTAATTATATACCAAATATCCCGCCCGTCAACTCGATATGGCATGCCGAATAATCAGATGGTGATTAGAGGCAAGGTGGAGGCTTTCAGTGAATACTTTTTCTGAAAAGCTGCGTAAAAAGTATTCACTGAAAGCCTCCACACGGCACTTACGAATTACACAGACTCGGATAAAGCCTAAAATTGTTTAATGCAAGTATTACAAGGCGCAAGCAAAAATAATTTGAAGACAGTACGAAAAGTACGGCTTCAAGTTATTTATTGCGAAGCTACGCAGTAATACGCCTCAGAAAACCATCAAAATCAAAAAATTGTTTAATGCAAGTATTACAAGGCGCAAGCAAAAATAATTTGAAAACAGTACGAAAAGTACGGCTTCAAGTTATTTATTGCGAAGCAACGCAGTAATACGCCGCAGAAAACAATTTTTCTTTATTTTCTGTAGCGGACAAGATACCTCATCGTCGAATCCGACTTAATATACACAGATCCGAAAACTCCCAGCCTTCTAGGTACATCAGACTTATTGACTTTATTTTCTTCAGCCAGGAACGCCTCAGCGGCATCAGAAGCCTTCTCAACTTCTTGACTAAGACCTTTCTCATCAGATATTTTGGCTCCTATATTTCCTTCTACGATTACATACATATAGCCGTCTTTACCGTCCAGATATTTGACCCCATACTTGGTATTCACTTTTCCGCTGATATCACAGTCGACAAATTTCTTTCCAGAATTCAGATCTCTTGCTGCCATCTTTGTCTGAATAATTTTACGGAAATCCGCTGGAGTATCTATCACATATCCGAATTGCTTCGAGAATTCTTCTATCTCTGCCTTAGTTCCATCTTTTCCAAATATTGATCTATATTTCTTGTCAATCCAGACAGCAGGGCCTGTAGAAGCCAGATAATTGTAAGCTTGTTTGAACTTATCTTCTCCATAATCCGCCACTCTTCCAACCAAGCTATCTTTCAGTTTTACATCAGGGTCTTTCGACATTTCCGCAATCATCACCTGAGTAAAAGCTATTGGTGGTTTGTACTTGGCGTACTCTTTCCTGAGCAGATCAGCCTTGTATTTGTTGGTAAAAACATCCATTGCTTTATACGCCTCACCTGCAGGCATTTTGGTGCCTTCCAGGTTCGTAGAGCCCTTCTCTTTGGCCTGTTCGTATCTATCTAGTAAGTCGATAAATCCGCAGTCGCCAATCATCACTACAGCTTTATTCAGTGACTCAGCTCCTTGCTGTGTTGTTTTGAAAGTTTCCATCATGAACTTACTGGACTTCTGCGATGGTTGTGTTGCTCCGGTCACCGCATCGAAGGCAGACTCTCCAGTGAATATATACCATGCTTTATTTAGCAGCCATCCGGCACCGGCTATCTTCACGCCGAGGAATAAAGAATCTCTCACGGCCTTCACGTGTTCATTCTCTGACTTCATCAGCATAGCTCCACCGAAAATGGCGATAGCCACGAAAGCCAATTTCTGGCCACCAGTCATAGTATCCCAATTCTCTCTAGCTCCGGCTAATTTATCTTTAATAGTGTCTCCGATTCCTGGTGTCGGATTCATCAATTCTTTACGTGTTCCTTTGACGCCATCCTCTACTCCGAGAATTCTTTTGGCATAATCTCTTATGAGATTATGCTGTCTCCACGCCTGCATCACGATATCAGACTGTGCCCTGGAGATGCTCTTCGGAGGTGTTTTCAGATTTTCAAGCTGATTGGCGACAGTGTGCTCATCGTGCTCTTTCATAATATCCAGACTCTCATATTTCTTCAGAATCTCTTTGGCATTGTCGAAAAGCGCTGCGAGCTTCCTCTCCATGGCAGTACGTCCTTCATTCGTAAGCTTGAGAGAAGCATCCAGATTAAACAAATCATCTATATTGCTATAAACTATACCATTTTTAGCCATGAAACTTATAACCCTGCTCTGATTCAGGGTCTGTTTTTCAGGAATGATTTCATTATTTTCATTTTTTTCATCACTTGCGCGAAGCGCATCTATGCTAATGGCGGCGTTTTCTGGGACCATACTACAGGTCAAAATTGATATATCTAACAATTTTAACATACTATGCCCCCAGAAACAAGCAGCCAATACCTATAATTTAGCAATTTTAGCTGTATTTCCAAGATTGTCAGATCCTACAGCTCTGACTGCAGTAGAATTATTGGCCAGATGCCATTCTGCAAAGGTCAGGAGATCAAGGCAATACTTAGAGTAATTTACAATCCATTCAGCAGTCTTCTGGTCAGGGAAGAATCTATCCATTGCCACAGCTCTGACCTTTGATAGACCGTCTTCTATAGTTTCCAGATTCACTTCATGTACAGAGCTGACCTGCGTCTTCGTACCATTTGGTTTTACAGGTATTACCACCTCAAACCTACCTGATCTGCCAGCCAAAAGTGACTTGACCCTAAGTAAGTGATCTTGAGCTGAAATCAAGTTCATATGAGCTTCAGCCACATAGCTTGGGCCTGTCAGATTGTTTCTGGCCACGCGCAGATCA
>CAIOIA010000009.1 GCA_903858295.1 uncultured Candidatus Peregrinibacteria bacterium
GATGGAAGGGAAAGAAAAAGTTGTTTTCTTCAAAAAATGCTTCGCTGAAAATAATTTCTTCATCGGAGTGACAGCGGAGGAAAGGAAGAAGCTCTCAAAAATGCTGGATATGGAAGTGGGAGGTAAGGATTCTACAGAGCAGCTGGCTGAAATGGCCTTCGACTTCAGCAAATTGAAATTCTCCGGAAATCTGGAGCAGAGAGACATAGATGGGCTCATCAGTCATATCTGTAGCAGCAGCACTCTCGCACTTTCTGCGGATGCAAAATGGATAAGTGTCGAGTCGTCCATTTCACCAATCGCCGGAAATTTCAGTGAGATACAATTTAATCTGAATGTGCGAGAAAAGCGCAAAAACGCACAAAGTCTGGCTTGTTTTGCTACCTTGAAGCTGAAAGATGGAGACGCCAGATGGTATTTCGGAATTGATTCGGAAAACCGGCTGCTTTGCAGAGTGAAGAGAGGTGAAAATCTGGTGGCTGTGTCTCTGGAAGAATTTCTGAGGAGCATACCAGCGACTACAGGACCACATGGCGAAACTAATGAGCAAATATTACAAGAAATACATTATCTGATTCTGAAGAAGTTGGAAGAAATGTTTGTGAAGAAAGCAGTTCCGCCGAAGGACACGGTGCTCGAAGCGCCGGTGGTGCCTGATACTGCCTCGACTCCTGCGACTGAAGCGGCTACAGAAGCTGATGTCCCAGCGTCTACACCTGATAGCACTCCACCTGACTCCGGGCCTACTCTGGAGGATGGCATTGCGGAAGCTGAAGTAAGACAGGAAGGTGCTGGAGTTGTCGATATCGCAGATCAGTTTGGTGACGCCGTGAGAATGGTTCAACAAGATCTGAATAATGGAAATGTAGATGACCCGCGAAATGCACGCATTGCCCGCAGAAAAATCGGTCTGAATCGCAAACTGGCTTTGCAGATATTTGGTAAGGCTCTCGCGAAAGATAGGCAAGAAATCGCTGACTCCGGTTACGATGGGAAATTGAAATTGAGTGAAGACAGGCCTGAAGGTCTGAGTGAACTTGTAGTCTATATCACTACAGGTATGGATGGTGACACATATTATACTGAGTTTGATCCGGTAGATGCCTATAACGCCTTGCGAGAGGGAAAATTAACTAGTGGTCAGATATTTGTAAGAGATGTCAGTGCGCATAGCCAGACTCTACCCTACCTGAAATTCACAGGTAGAACTGAGCTTAGTCAAATCGAAATAGAAAGACTTAATCTCATTCTTGATGGCTCAGGTGTTCCCGAGCTTCAGGAAGGTTCTGCCAGATCCATACGCGAGATAGTCAGACAGTCCTGGCCGGATTATGACAAGAGAGATTTACGACTAGAGGCCTTCGGCTCTTCCAGAGAGCGCAGCCTTATCTCACTGGACGACATCGAGAAAATACTATTTACTGATGTAGACGATTTACCTCAGCATAGAGCCCTATACAACCGCATGAAGAATATGAGCGCGGAAGAAATCCGTGCAGATATATCTAGTGCCAAGAGAAGAGAGCTTGATGAGAAACTGAGAGAGATTAGAGCTTCTCTGGTAGATCCGCAGCTGAGTGGGGCGGCTTATATTGTCGGTCTGGACGCATATGAAGAACAGAAGAGAAAACTGGAAGCAGAATGCGAGCAGGCTATCGAAGCTCAGCTTAAGAGAGAATTGGAAATACAGGCTAATCTAACTACGGTCACACAGAAAATTGATGATAATCAGCAGGCTGTGAAATTGCGTTTACCGGCTGTGTATACCTTCCATCAGACTTTCAATCAGGGAAGATTCCAGAATCTGAGAGAATTGTTCGAATCGCTTGCTCCGGCGGACAGGAAGAAATATGATGATACTGAAGATGGCTCGCCTCAAATCGTGGAAGCATAATTAGGACACGGTGAAGATACGGCCATATAAACCTTTAATATTATTATTATGGCCTCTGAATTTTCATTCGATATTGTGTCACAGTTCGATATGCAGGAAGTGCGAAATGCCGTCGATCAGGTGAAGCGGGAAATCACTACGCGATACGATTTCCGTGGCGTGAATGCTTCCATAGAGCTGAAAGATGATTTGATTGAGATAGTCGCTCCGGGCGAGATGAAAGTGCAGCAAGTATACGATGTGCTGATGCAGAAAATCATCAATCGCAAGCAATCACCGAAAATTCTGGATGCAGCTGAGGCAAAGCCTACAGGTGGCATGGATTTCAAGCAGGAAATCAAGCTGGTGAAAGTGCTGTCCCAGGAGAAATGCAAACAGATTTCAGCACTAATCAAAGAAGGCGGATTCAAAGTGAAACCTTCAATCAACGGTACTGCGGTGCGCGTATCGGCTAAGGATAAAGATGAATTGCAGGCTGTGATGGGATATATGCGTGGGAAGGAAGAAGTGGTGGAGGTGGTGCTGGCTTTCGAGAATTATAGATAAACCAATCTGAAATCATGATAAAAAAAGGAGACATTGTGAATTTGACTGTGGAGAATTTGGTGTTTGGCGGGGAAGGAGTCGCTCGCCTAGCGACTGGTGTGGATGAGGCTGGACGCGAGCGCCGTATGGCTGTGTTTCTCGATGGCGTGGTGGCCGGGGACGAGGTGGAAGCGGAGATAGTGGCGCTGAAGAGGAATTTGGCGCGAGCGCGCGTGAAGAGGTTTGTGAAATATGGAGACTCTAGAGTGCAGCCACGATGTGCGCATTTCGGAGTGAATGTAGACTCTGATGGACGCGTGGACGGGAGATACGATGCTAAGAAAAACTGCGGAGGATGCAGCTGGCAGATGCTTGATTATGACAAACAGTTAGTTGTGAAATGGGCTGAGGTAAGAGATTCATTGGTGAGGCTTGGAGGAATTCCCGCCAATGAAGTGGATAGAATATTATTGCCAACTTTGGGAATGGCTGGGGATGCTGCTGCCAAATTTCCTGATGGGCCATGGTATTATCGCAATAAAATGGATTTCAGTTTCACCAGAAATCCTGCCGGAAAATTATGCCTGGGACTTCATATGAAAGGACGTTTTCATGATGTGACTGAGATAGAAGAATGCTTTCTGTTCAGGCCTTGGGTTGGCGATTTTCTGCGACGTATGAGAGAGTTTTTCGAAGGGCTGGAATTGGTGGATGGGACGGTTCTAAGCTCCCTAATCGTGCGTGCTGGGACTAATACAGGAGAAGTGATGGTGAATTTGCTGGTGGAGAATGGGGAGGTGGATTTCGGGGAGAATTGGGTGGAGGTGGTAAGAGAGTTTTGGGAAGCGAAAAGTGAAAAGTGCAAAGCGCAAAGCGGAGAAGATAATTTAGTATCCGTATTTGTTACGCATATTATTAACAAGAAAGGACAGCCGAAGAGGTTTGTGGAGAAATTGTTGTGGGGCAGGGAGAGTTTCCGTGAGAAATTGCGTGTGGATGGCGGCGATGCGGGTGTGAAGGAGTTGTCTTTCGATGTCGCTCCTCAGGCTTTCCTGCAGCCAAATACCAAGCAAGCCGAAGTGTTTTACTCGCTTGTAAGGAGATTGGCTGGTGGAGGCGGGAAGAAGAGGATTTTCGATCTGTTCTGCGGGACTGGAACTATCGCAATCGTACTAGCGGATCTGGCTGAGAAGGTGGTGGGGATTGAATTGAATGCGCCGGCAGTAGAGAACGCTCGTGCCAATGCAGCTCTGAATAAAGCGGATAATCTCGAATGGCGCGTAGGTGATGTAGGGAAATTACTGCCAGAATTGGCCAAAGAAGTAGATTTGATAGTGGTCGATCCCCCTCGCGCAGGCCTCTCTGAGAAGATAATTGACACTATCGGCCTGACTGCAGCCAAGGAATTGATATATGTGTCATGTAATCCGACAACACTGGCACGCGACCTGAAGTTATTTCTAGGAAAAGGCTGGAAGCTTGATTTCGCTCAGCCCATAGACCAATTCGCGCAGACATATCACATAGAAACTGTGGTGAAAATCAAGATGGTCTAAGCAGATGAATGACATAGACTTAGTTCCATGTGCTCAGGTAGCGTGCTCCAGCTCATGATGCCCTCGACAAAGTGGCTTCATCATGCGCGGATCGTGCTCAGCATAATTAGCAAATAGTCTCTCATGATGAATGTGTTCAGAGCGTTTCTGACAGCCTGAATCAGCACACTTACTGCCAAATTCCAATTTCAGGACTCTCCTGATTTTCACAGGGATATTACGAGATTGAACGGGCAGATTAACACTCTCGGAGGATCCACTTAAACCACCCACCATACACACACCCTCACCAACCTTCACATCGTTTTTCACTAAGCACTTTGCGTTTTGCGCTTGTTTAATCTGTGCTTCCACAATCTCCATTTTCTGCCGCGCGATTTCAGTTTCTCTCGCCACCATGGCTCCAAGTATTATCTCATTTATGTCGATTTCTTTATCAATCAATTCTTTCAGTTTTGCTTTTACCTCCGGAGATAGGACGGAGAGAATTTCGAAGTCGTAGTTCTGTCCGGCCAAGCTTTTTGTCTCATTTTTCCTCTCAATCAAGCCATCTCGATTTTCCACCGCCTCTTCACCCTTCAATATTTCACTATTCACTAAGTGCTGTTCACTTTTTATTTTTTCTCCCATTTCCTTCACCAATACATCCACCGCGCGCCTGGATAATGTCCTTATTTTTTCACAAATTTCTCCTTCATTTCTGACTTCCGCCACACTTGCAATTCTAGCTAATTTGCTCAGACCGATTTCTCCATTTATTAGAGCCGTGTGCAATCTCGGCATCTCTTCAAACCGCTTCTCCAAGCGTAAAACATCATCCACAAGCCCTCTACCGACTCCACCCAGTACCGCTGCAAAATGATAAATCGAACTGTAGCCGCGACGCTCATAAAGCCTGCGTGCATTTACTTCAGGCAACAACCCGATAAACTTGCGCCTAGCTTCCAGCGCTTCAGCTCCCCATTTCTTACAAAGGGCGTAGAGCTCGGGGTCTGTCATGGTAGCTTGGGTTTTGTTCATATATTTCTAGTTATTGAATGCTAGAAATGTAGCATAAACAAGCCAATTAATCGCCATTTTCAGCTTGCGTTCACCTGTCAAACTATGGCGGAATGATCCCGAAATATAGGCTTCCGTAAGCCGTTTATACAACGCCTTCTATACATAAAAAATTTTATTATGAGTCACAATCATACTTCCCTCTGGGTGGGACATCGAAATACTCATTCAAGGAATATTTCAAAGGAAAAATCTACTGATCTAATTATCTACTGATCCCTTATTCGCATTTATAATATCTTTCATTAGGCTGAGGCTGA
>CAIOIA010000010.1 GCA_903858295.1 uncultured Candidatus Peregrinibacteria bacterium
AAATAAGCGTTTCCGGCATTCACGACTCTTCACTTCAGTTATTGGCCAATCCTTGTCTAAGTTCATTCACCTCTGCAGAAATTCTGTTGAATTGTTCTTCTCTCTCAGCCACAAGATCCGCATCAGCTTTCTCTCTGAAGCCTGGGGTCAGAATTTTTGTCAAAATTTCCAGCTCTTTCTCTGACGTAATTAGAGATTTCTCGAGACTGCTTCTGAAAGTAGTTTTCTCTTCCAGAGTCGCTTGTACGAGGATTAGCCCACTCTTATAAGGTCCGCTTATTATCGCGTCCGCAGGCACTAGCGAGCCTTTCTCCACATTGGCCATGATGACCATGATGGCTTCGCACTCTGCGTCCATATCGAATTGGAAATTCACCACCAATTTCTCCAGAAATCCTTTGCCAATCACTTTTCTCACAGCTCTGGCCGCGCTGACTACGTCACTGAGTCCACCTATAGAATTAGTCGCTTTCTCAGCCAATTTCTGACCATCTGCGAGTCCCGGAATATTGAGGAAAACACTTTGCGCCAGCATTACTTCTCCGCCACATCGCCCCAGATTCTGATAAATCTCTTCAGTGAAGAAAGGCATAAAAGGATGCAACATCTGCAGAACTCCTTCCAGCCCCTTCAGCATCACGGCTTTCACCTCTGATCCATCAGCACCATCACTTTGTGTCTTGGCCATTTCCAGATACCAGGAGCAGTAAGTATTCCAGGAGAAATTATAAGCCACCTCGAAAGCTCCGTTGAAATCATAAGCCAGCATTCTATCGGTGAAAACTTTCTGGGTTTCAGCCAGCAGACTAAGTATCCATTTGGAAGTATTCAATTTCAGATCAGCAAAATCAGGTAGCTGTCTATCAAACTTCCCATCAACTTTCATCTCCACCAGCTTCGCCGCATTCCAGATCTTGTTTACGAATTTGGCATAACTTTCCATCTTTTTCTCACTGAATTTGACATCCTGTCCTGCGCTTGTCCCTGCGATAAGTCCGACTCGGAGTGCGTCGGCTCCGTATTTCGCCAGCATCTCAGTGGGTTCTATCCCATTGCCTTTCGATTTGGACATTTTCTGACCTTTAGCATCTCGTATCAGCCCGGTAAAATATATGTTTTTCCATGGGATATCTTCCATACGATAGGAAGTCAGAAGCATCATACGGCACGCCCAGAAAAGCAGGATATCACGTCCCATTACCATAGTATGTGTAGGGAAATGCGGAGTTGCGGACGGATTCTCCAGATTCAGAAGTCCTGTCGCGGCCAGAGTCGAGTAAGCCCATTGACCAGACGAGAACCACGTATCGAAAGTGTCTGTCTCCTGCTCCCAACCCTCGCCAGCAGGTCTCTCACCAACCATAATTTCTTCATTTGCCTGATCTTTATGCAGATACCAGACAGGCATGCGATGCCCCCACAATATCTGCCTAGAGATATTCCAGTCATGCAGATTTTCCAGCCATTGAGATATCATACGCTGTGCCCCGGCTGGATATACCTTGATTCGTCCGGAATTAAGCAGTTCCAACGCTCTCTTCTTCAGACTGTTCCCAGGCTTATCCACAGCCAGAAACCACTGTTTAGAGATTAGCGGTTCTATCACATCTTTACCTCTCTCGGCTATCGGCACTTTATGAACTATTTCTTCCACCAGCAGTAATTCACCGGTAGCTTCGAGATCTTTCACCAGTTGCGCCCGGCAATCCAGAGTATTCATTCCCATATATTTAGCCCCGGCCGCCTCTGTCATCTTCCCGAATTTATCTATCACCTGTATCTCCGCCAGCTGATGATCGCGCCCCATCTCGTTATCCAGGAAATCATGCGCCGGAGTTATCTTCACAGCCCCAGTTCCGAAGCTCATCTCCACCCTCTCATCTGCGATAATTTCGATATCCCGATTCACCAGAGGCACACGCACTTTCTTCCCTACCAGATGTGTATAGCGAGCATCGGCAGGATGTACGGCTACAGCAGTATCGCCAAGCATGGTTTCAGGTCTGGTAGTAGCCACTACTACAGCATCAATCTGATCGAGGGCAGGCACTAGATCTACCATCCAGAATTCTCCCAGCTTCTCCATTCTGGCTCGCATCACGTCATTGTATTTCGCGTAATCTTTCTCATCCAGAGAGGCAAATCGAAGCTTGCGAATATCAGCGACAACATAATCACGCTCAATCTCGACTTCATCTTTGCTGGTGATTTTCACCACCACTTCGCCGATTTTCAGATCACTAAGACGACTCTTAGCCACTTCGCCGTCCATAAGCACAAAATGATTCCCCACATTATGATGTAATTCAGTTCCAAGCGCCTCCAGCTTCACTCTCTTCCTCTCAGGCGCGGTCACGGCTTCAGTAAGAGGATATCTTATATGCCAGAAATGTCCTTTTTCTTCCTTGTACTCCACTTCCACATCAGATATGGAGGTCTGAGAAAATACTGACCAATGCACCATTCGCGATCCTCGATACACCAGTCCGTCCCGCCATAATTTAGCGAAAGTCTCCATGACGACAGCACTCACTCGCGGATCCAGAGTGAAGATTTCCCGCTCGAAATCAGCTGAAACCCCCAGTAGTTTCTCCTGATCACGCATATATCCGGCGCGATCTATGCAGAAATCATAACAACTTTTATAAAATTCCTCGCGTGGCATCGCCTCGACATTCACTCCTGCTTCCCGCAATTTCCTCTCGAAAACCACCTGCGTCTGAATTCCGGCATGGTCTTTCCCCGGCAGCAGCAGTACATCTTCGCCAAGCAGTCTGTGAAATCTGCCAAGTATATCCATCACGGCATATCCGTAGCAATGCCCTATATGAAGCTCTCCATTGGCATTCGGAGGTGGCATGGTTATGTTGAAGACGGGTGCGGAATCCGACGAGTCATTCGCGCGAGTAGGGGATTTCTCCGCATCCAGCCTGAATACTCCAGCCTCTTCCCATTTTTTGTAAATTTCTTTCTCTTTATGGACGAAATCAAAATACTTTTCCAGCATAAATATAAGTTATTAGAGCCTTAATATCTTCGCCATTCATAGCCAGCTACACCTTTATATCACCCAATTTCGCTTTTTCCCAAAAACATTTATTGAATTATTATAAATAAATGCTATATTCCTTCTGCAAATCCTCCCTCTCCGACACAATAAGCGATACTAGTACAATGGTAGTACGCTGCCTTGCCAAGGCAGAGACACGGGTTCGATTCCCGTGTACCGCTCCAATTAGAATTACTCCCCAACAATACTTTGAAGGGGTGTTTTGACTATGTCTGTCTTTAAATTATCGCATAGTTATGCTATAATACCTGGATAATAAGCGTCAACATGCGTCTATCCCATCTCAATCAGGATTTCGTCAGAGAAAGTCGACTGATTTATAAGAGATTACCTCGTAATTCTCTAGATCTATTGAGCGGTACAGTTGATTATTTTAGTAATAATCTTAAATCAGATCTGGCTTCAATTAGTCAGATAGAAAAAGAGAGAATAACCAATCGAGCTGATTTACTCGGTACTATCGGTCAAACTTCAGGCGATATTCTCCCATACATGGAAGATTTGAATGACAAATCAGACAAGGTAGACTATATAGATAATCGTCTTGATCGTATCAACGCCTTCCTAAAAGTTAATCGCGTTATCAGATTACAGCTAAGATATCCACGAGAACAAATTCCGCTCGATCTCGCTAGACAACGACTGGATCCGGAAAACGGCTTCTTATGCATCTTCGAACGGTCCAATCAGACCTATCGGAAACTCTCAATCGATGATTTCACGAGAAGAGGAATTGACTTGAGAAACAGAGAGAGTGTCAGCTGGGTGATAGCTCATACTGCCATCAGGACTACGGATTTATCAATAGTAGACTTCATCCCACGTCAGCTGACCGGTAAGAATGGGACTCCGATTTACAATGGAGTCAGATACAATTTTCCACAAACTGAATTCACTTTGCCGGGCTTAGATCAGAGACTGAGAGTAGACCCAGAGACCGACACTTTTATCAAACTGTCTGATGATTATGGGGCTTTGATTATCAATCGTGGGATGAAATCCAGTGCGTTTCTGCTGCGTGCCTGTCAGCCACATGAACTTTCGTCACATCATCTAGAGCACAAGAGAAAGCATAAATTCGCCAGTTTGACATCCTCCGAGACCATCAGTCGATTGGAAGAATGGGATGTCGCACAGTTTATACCTCCACGAAGCAATGAGACGCATCAGCAATACGCCAGAAGGGTCACCAAATGCAGTGAGTTGTCGCTTATTACCAGTATTTATCGTGAGCTTATAGATCAGGCCGGCTTCCATCTCCAGGAATTTGATTTGAAGCAGCAAATAAATTTTGCGGTTTACTACAATAACGCCGGAGACGAGAAGCGGACTCAACTAAAGCAATTTCTGAAGGATTTCGGCGCTGTATTCTTTCAGGTATTTGAGGCTTGTGAGCATGGTCAGGCTATGGGCGACCTCATATTGCAAATAACTCATGTACACGGCGCATCTGCTTTACCGATTTTCGAACAATTCAATCAGATAATGCAGCTGGTTAATAGTGGTGGAAAAAGCCATGAATCAGCTATTAATACAATTGCTTATTATACTTCGGTCTCACAGAGAGCGGCTGATTTACTCAAATCCATAGCCCGTTTACCTGCAGGCAGTGATCTCACCAGGCATCTGGAAGAAGCCAAGCAATTTAATACCACAGTGATAGAGAAAGGAGCGAATTTTGCGGGTGCAGCTTTTCAAACCAGGCCACAACCTCGCAAATTAGAGGAAGTAAATGAAATGCAGTCCAAAATAGAGATACAGACTTTGTCAGGAGGAGGACATCTGAAGTCAGTAGCTCGTTCGGATATGCTGGACACTTCGAATTATCAGCATTCAGAAATTTTCGGGCCGCGGGATTACAGCATGGTAGTGGCCAATCTTCGTATGACTTACGGTAAATATGACGCGGGCTGGCTTGAATATCTTATCGACAATATAGGACGGGATTTGCAGAATCCTGCAGTGAAATTCCTGCTGATACGCGATAGGGAAAATAAGAATCTGATAGGTTTGATCAAATTCAGGCCTGACCCTGTGCGTCCAGGGCAGTATTATTTCGGTACCATGTATGTAAATCCGGAATACCAGAAAGATTTCGGTGTAGGGGATTATCTGCAGCAAATGGCGGAGCGGGAACTGCCACCCAATTCAGTTTATTGGGGGAGCGTTACGCCTGGAAATGTAAGCTTGGAGAGGCACATTACTCGTGCAGGTGGCGTAGCTACTGAAATACTGACTGAAGGAGATGAAAATCATCGAAGTAGGCCGCTTTTTCATGTGCAATTTCGTAGTCGTTATAAGTATTTAAGTAAAGAAGCGGCTTTCGAATTTAATCAGGTGAAGAAGGCGGCCTCAGATCCAGTTGAAATGGAGCGGTTGGTGGGCAAAGAAAAAATTCATATTTTAAAATTTGATTCCAGTCCAGACAATCTCGATAATTTTGCTCAGTTTTCACAGAATTACTTTAGTCGGGGATATGCTTTGACTCGTGTTTTTTATGATCGTTTTGCAGATGGGAAGCCTGATCAGAGATCGACATATCTGGTTTTCGAGAAGGCGGTTGTCAGGAAATCGTCAAAGTAGGGATTAGCTCGTCACACAGGCCTGTCTCAGATTTCCAGTTTCTTGTAGACAGCATTTTTCTTTAATCCTCTCGCATAATTCCACGCAGCCCTGAATATGGACATCATCAATTTATTTATTTGAGGGTTTTGGATTAGTACGCCCGAGAGGTCGTTCTTTCTGTAGGAATAGAAAGCTACCTTATCTCCATAGATATGGCAACATGCCTCGAACGGGAATTCCTTTACTGGTAACAGCAGAGAGATTCTGTTTACAGAAGAGTCATTATCCTGATAATCCCTGGTTAATTTATTGTCATTGAAGAGAAATTTGGCCGGATTCTTCAGTGCCGCGCGCTTCGGAGTATAGACATTGATTGCATAATCCAGAATGCGCTCATCCATCTGTTCATCAAGCTGTAAAGCTCCATAGAGAGGCTTGTTTTCTTGTATGACATCTTCAAGCATCTCTATCAATCCGTCCGCCCCTTCGAAGAATTTTACTTTGGGTAGAACAGCCATGGGATTTATCATCGCTTTCAGATCGCCAATTATCCGGTTTGTCTGATGCTCTTTCTCTTCCAGAGCCGCTTTCTGCAGATTCAGCAGATATAGAAGTTTATCGGGCGACTCTGGTGAGTAGATAAACGTGTTGTTTTTCTCCAATGCCTTTATAAGCCCCTTTTTAGCTAATTGCTGACAAATATACTGTGCGGTGGAGCGGTTGATTCCAGTCCTGTTTCCAAGCACTGATGCAGGCGCAGAGCCTACTGGCAATAATGCTAGATACACCTGCGCTTCCTTATCACTAAGCCCCAGACTCTCCAAAGTTTCTTTGATTTCCATATAGATTTGTAAATATTTATTTCATTATATCAATTAATTATCAAAGTGCCAAACTATTGTTGGCAGTAAATAATGGCATCTAAGAGAGAAAAAAGGCAAAGAACTTAAAAACAGCCAACGGACGATTGACAGAATAGGGTTTTATTGGTAAATTGCTCTCTTGATTTGGGGACAGCCAGACAAAGATCATTAACAATCAGGCAGGAAAATCATTGACGATAACATTTCGCTAAAACGATTTAAAGTCTCTCTTTGTATAAAGTATGAGACCAGGATCAATCTTTAGCAGAGACATAACCACTTATTTTGTAGCTTGATTGGTGCCTGAGGGCAGGTGATCACGCTCATAGGTGTGAGTCAAATCATCACAACATATATAGAGAGTGTCAGAAATCCGCAGTTGATTCTAAGGCTTGCCAAATTATACAGGTGTATCCAAAACAACTCACCTCCAAGCCTTGCAATCAGCTGCGGATTTTACATCAAATCCATAATTAATTCTTATGACAAATAAAGAGACAGGTCCTGTCGGCCAAACATTGACTGACATAGGTGTAACAGCAATAGACAGAACATTCCTCGAGACCTTCAGTGAAGGACAAAGTGAATTTATCGTTATCGAATTACTGGTTCGGATGGGAATACATATATAACAAGCGTTGAAATAGACTATCACGGTAAGGATGCATCTCTGGATATCATCGAGTCACTCGTAGAACCACAATCGTCGGACGCTGAGCAGTCAAGTACATTCAGGGAACTTTCCCGGTTCGTCGACGGTCTAGAAAACGGGACCCTCACTGAAGGAAATATTACTCTTGCAGATAAAGATGGAGTTCGTATTGAAGTAAAAGCTAATCAAGATGGAGTAGTGTACTATGTCGATTATCTATGTAGACCAAGCATATCAGAGGACATAGTGGTGCCACAGAACTATCATAGTATAAGAGATGCTAAGCGCGCTCAAGCACTTGGATTGGCTGTGGCGATTCCGGAGGCAGTTTATGAAATTCCAATTGGAGGTGGTGTTACCAGAGAAGAGTTTAAACAGTTTTCAGAAGCTGCTTATAAAACCGCCAAATGGGAAATTCGGAAACACACAGCGGTATTTGATGACGATTCAAGAGGAGAAGTTCTAATGCCAGGGTTTAATGTTTCAGGAACATATGGAGATTGCACACTGGATATTGATACAGGTCTATCTGGAGTTTCTGCTGATGGAAAAACGCGTTATAGAGCAAAATATGCGCAGGGAGGCTTTTCGTCGGCCCAATTATCAAGGGCTAGGCGTAGTGAATTTTTCAGAGTCGTAGATCCGTCGCTCTCCGCATTGCTGGAACGCCTGGACGCTTACAGCGCCAAAGTCGCCGAAGCCAGATGCGAATTAAGAAGACAGGAAGAAATTGCCAGACTGGCTAAAGAATTCAGTCTGGATTTGTCGAACGCCATTATTACAAAACCTATTATTAAATAATTATAAATACTATGTTGAATCTTACATTAAAAGGGAGACAAGTGATATTCACAAAGCCATTCAATGGCTTAACGCCAGAAGAGGTAGCTGTAGTCGCAGATGCCAAGCCTGAACGAGTCATATTCATAGACACTCCGCCTATGAAAGGTCTCTATCAAGCTATAACCCAGCTGAGAGAAGCTTGTTCCGACCAGGTAGAGATAGTACTTCGTGATCATCACGACGTGGACGGAGAGCCGACTGCTCCGCGTGATATGGAAATTCGAGCAGCTGCAGATGGATTGCGGGCCATGCTCGGAGATAAAGCGACAATCTCCACAAGACGCAAAAATCCGGCGTGCTCAGGTCTGATTCAGATAGGTGAATTCGCAGCTGACGGTAATCTGATTATTGCGGATTCTGATTTAGACGGACTTACTGCTTCTATGAAAGCTGTGGGACTTACATATCCGGGTCTAGATGAGGATGCAGCCATACTTGATGGACCTCGAGTAACCCAGACAAGAGAACAAGGACTTTCAGCTCTTGCTGAACTATTGGTAAAAGGGATGTCCACATTGCCTCCATTTAACAAGGAAAACCCGGCTCCTTCAGAGAAAGCCAAATTAGCTCTTTGGAGCAGCTTCGTCGCAGCCACTCAGGGTGATGAGAAAGCACGTCTTTCACTAGAATCCAACGTGCAAAAATATGAAGCAGCAGTTATGGAATCTGATCGCCTTGCGGCTAATGCAGTCGAAATCGCTCCAGGTCTGATATTTGTCGACGCAGCCAAAGCAGCAAACTTCGATCTCACCGCTCTTAGTCAGAAACTAGAAGCAATGCCAGGTTGTAAAGTTACTGTAATACGTAAGAACAATGGTCCAATCGCACCATTACACGGTGGAATTCAATATTCAGTAGCTGTAGCGCAGTCTGCCAAAGGTTCTATTAATCTGAAGGACATCAAGCCTGCGGAAATGGAATCATCGCCGAAAGAAGGCATTATTTCAAACTTCGAAGCTTTATTGCACTGCAATGAAGAGAAGTGGAATAGCTTGGTACTTCCGGCTCTAAGCAAACTCTCATAAATTAATTCATTACATAGATTCCCGTACATGCTTTGTGCGGGAATCTTACGGCATAAATCTCAATAATTTTCCTGCCTGACTGTATGCGTTATTGCCAACAATTTCGCTGGCAATCCGTGCTTAAACCTAATTTGACTAATCTATAAAACATTTCAAAACCATGTCTGACGCAAATAACAAATCGAAATCACAAGTCACTGAAGCTGTGAAGACTAGCCCTCTTCCCGATCAGCAGAGTCCTGTCTCGACTTCAGGAAATCATACCGAGTCCAGCTCCACTGTAGCTCAGATCAGGGACACATTGTCTGAAGATGATGGGAAATTACCGGTACTCAGATATAGGCATTCGATTCTAGATTCTATCAGTCGCTCTCCAATCACTATAATCACGGCTGAGACTGGAGCTGGTAAATCTACACAGGTGCCACAATTCCTGGCGGAAGAGGGGTATAAAGTTATAGTGACTCAGCCTCGAAGGCTTGCGGCGCGTACAGTTGCGGGTCGTGTCGCCCAGGAAGCAGGTACCAAGCTTGGCGACAGAGTAGGTTTCCGCACAGCGGAAGAGAAATGTGATTCTCCTCAGACAGAAATATTGTTCTGCACAGACGGTTTGCAATTGATTCGAGAATTGACAGGGCAGAAGGCTGCCGGCGGTAAGACAGTCCTGATACTGGATGAAGTCCATGAATGGAATACAAACATGGAAGTACTGATAGCCTGGGCCAGGAGGAGAATTCTGGCGGGTGAGGACTTGAAAATAGTAGTTATGTCAGCCACTCTGGACGCTGAGCGATTGTCGAAATACTTTGGGGAGAAGTCCCCGGTAATCACAGTGCCAGGTAGACTATATCCGGTAGAGAAACGAAAAGCACAATCATCGAGTCTAGTGCCCGAAGCGGTCAACTTGGCCAAGTCAGGCCGAAACATATTGGTCTTCCTCCCTGGGAAAAAAGAAATCTCAGCCGCTGTAGAAGAACTTCAGCAAAAATTGGGTACAAATACTGTGGTTCTACCTCTTCATGGTCAACTCACTCCTGAGGAGCAGCAGCGTTGTTTCCAGGCTCCTCCGAAAGGGAAAAACAAAGTGATAGTCTCGACAAATGTAGCTCAGACCTCCGTCACAATTCCTGATATAGATGCAGTGGTTGATTCGGGAGTAGAGAGAAGGATTGAATTGGTAGATGGTATTGAAGGTTTATATCTCAAGCCAATCAGTCAAGCGGATTCAGAGCAGCGTGCAGGGCGTGCAGGTCGTTGCAAGCCAGGAATCTATATATTGTGTTCAGATGTAGAGATGTCTAAGAGACCTGAATTTCCTAAAGCTGAAATATTACGCTCTAGACTTGATCAGACTGTATTACGTCTGGCAAGTCAGGGATTCGACGCTGAAGCACTCGAATTTTTTCATCAACCTGACAAATCAGTCATCCATGATGCCAAGCGTACTTTGGTCGCTTTGGGAGCTTTGACTGCGGAAGGAGAAGTTACGAAAATCGGCAAACGTATAAGTAAGATGCCGGTTGCTGTTCAGTA
>CAIOIA010000011.1 GCA_903858295.1 uncultured Candidatus Peregrinibacteria bacterium
AGGAATTATTATTTGGCTTTATGTGGCGGAATCTCTGTGTATCTGTTTCAGACAATTTTCAATTTCGGAGAAATCAATAATCTTTTTCTTTTTTATCTATTACTGGGGCTGATTTTCAGCATTGGAAAAGTGTCTTCCAAATCATTTTCACTGCGAGGAGTGCTGGCCGGTATAGCGAAATTCATTTTGGTTTTCATGATGCTGTTTGCACTCGTGTTCGCATTTATTTTCGGAGTGATACAGGAAGGACGCGCCGATTATTATCTCAGAAACGCGCGCCTGGATGATATGAATAAGCTCTACTCGCATGTCGATATGGATTATCAGCTAGCCATTTCCGCCCGTCCACAGGAATATTCTCTATATCAATTCTATGGTGACTTCCTTCTCGCTACCGGTGCTTCTTCTCAGAACCCGACAGTAATCGAGCAGGCCATAGAAAATTATGAGAAGTCTCTGCAACTGAATAATAATTATCCAAGCACACATCACAATTTGGCGCTGGCATATCTGCAAATATACAGAATCACGCGACAGGCGAAATACTCAGAATCATCACGCCAAAATTATCAGCTGAGCGTCGACAAAGCGCCAAACAATCCGCGCTACCCATACGAATTCGCCCGCAAACTCCACACCGATTTCGACGATGTCCCAGCCGCTATCACCATGCTCCGGAAGTCCATCGCCATCGCACCAAACTATCAGGAACCGCAAGACTACCTGAATTTCCTTTACAAAAATTACCCAGCTCTGCGGTAGGTGGTGGGTTGGGCCGAGATGAGATTAGAGTAAATTAATGGTTTTTTCCAACCAAATATTGCCGTCATTTTCAGATGCCAAAGCCAATTTGTCAAATGTAATATGTGTGATTTTTTGAAATTTTGTTCTAATTAATTTCTTATCTATCTCGGGCAAAGCATTCTTGGGGAAGAATACGCTTATGTGTGGAACAAATGAAAACTCATCTTTGTGAAAATGTTTGAAAAGATTAAACAATTGTGAATTCAATTTCTGAATAACATCTGATTTGATTGGAAGATAAAACACATACTCTCTCCCACCTCTCGTGAATGAACTCAATTCACCTGTCTCAGCTGTAATACTTTCTGGTATTGATTCAGCAGCATGATCTAGCCATTGCTGAGCGGCCGACAATTGATTCTCATCTAATTCTGCCAAATAATATAAGGTCAGATGAAGAGGTAATATTATTTGAGCGGAACCAGTTATGCGGGGCAAGGACTTCACTTTTGAATGCAGAGAAGCTTTCTCCTGGGGAAGCAAACAGAAAAAGTATTTCTTCATAAATTTATTTGGAATATTTTCTGATGAATACACTTAATAGACGGTCACTTTCCGCAAGAGCTTCACATATATCCCGGACGGAGACTGTTCCGCTGTACCAGCCACTGATGACATTTTGTATTTGATGAATACTTTTGCTATTAGTTATCTCCTGTAACTGAGATCTATGGAGTGGATATTTCCCTGTGATATAGAGACAAGCCGTTCGGATAAAACAATCATCTACTCTTTTCAGACAGATATGTGCGCGATTGATTAAAGTACTTTTATCGTTTGATACTTCCAGGAATTCAAAAAGAAGTGGTCTGATAGAATCTTTTATTTGCACTGCAAAATTAAGAGCCGTTTCAAGAATTTCACTTCGACTTGGAATTTGTCCCAGATGAAATTCCCCATAGACCTTTCTGGTAAGGAAAAATTGAAGTCTCATATTCCTAGGATATGCTTTGTATTCGGCCTCTGTTAAATACAGGAAATTACTTCTTGGCAAGTCTAATTTGATTTTAGACAATTTGGAGTTCAGTCCTTTATTGGTGTGTTTGAAGATTAATATATAATCAAAGTCACTGTCATTGATTGATCCGTCTCCGCGCATGTTGGAGCCTTGCAAAAGAACCATAAGTAAGTTTTCTCCGAATTCTATCTGGAGCTTATTAAGAATCGCTTTGGAATATTCTTCTGAAATTCTTGGTAAAGGCGCCGGTTTATGAAACAGGTGTGGTGAAATTAATGGGAATTGATCGTTTGTATCATCGATAACATCTATCTCATCTAAACCATCAAATATATGGCCAAGTTTTTTCTGCTTAGTATTAAATAACAGGTTTCTGTCTACAATGGGGGAGTGAATGACAATAGGAACTCTCGACTCAACAGAAATACCATTTTCTTTTAAATTATTAATCTTGTTGATGTTATTCGTAATCAGGCTAATGCTTCTTATATTAAAATATTTAATAATCTCTGCAGCGATTGAATATTCTCTAAGGTCGCTATCAAATCCCAATATATGATTAGCTTCAACTGTATCTAAACCAGTGTCTTGTAAATTATATGCTTTTAATTTTTCAGACAGACCAATTCCTCTACCTTCCTGACGGAGATAAATAAGAATCCCTTCTGCACGTCTGCGAATCATCTCCATTGAGGCATGAAGCTGATCTTGGCAATCACATCTCTGACAACCAAACACATCACCAGTGCAACATTCAGAATGTACTCTTGTCAAAACACTGGACTTATTCATTATATCTCCTCTAACAAGAGCAATATGCTCTTTTCGCGAATTATCTGGAGCATCCTCGCCAAATATATGAATTCTGTATTCGCCACGATTGGTAGGAATTATGCAATCGCTTTCATGAGTTAGTCTGTTTACCATGGGAGTTATCTTAATATTAATACAATATACCAAGAATATTCACTAATCCAGCTGGACGGTTTATTAATTATTTCCTCACACCCAAACAGCCCACTGAGAAATTCAGCGGGGCTGCGCATTGCGATTGACAGGATCGCGGGAGACGAGTTTGTCCCATGCCGTAGAGGCAGGAGACGAGTCGAAGACTCCGAAATAATTCGGAAAGAGAAGGGGAATACAGCCACCACGCTACACCAACCCCAATCGGGATTGAAGCAATCAGTAGTAGCATTCAAACACAAATCACATAACAAAATCATCCAATCTAAGCTTTACACTAAGCGCTTTGCACTATTCACTAAGCGCTTTTCACTTTTCGCTAACGAGGTCTACCCCCGCGCGCTGCCCGACCTGACGGCCGTGCAGCGCGCGGGGCTTTCCCGGTTTCCAGAGGCCCCGCACTCGGGTATCAGAGGGGCCACCAGTCACCTTGCCTTGACACATGGGGGAGGGCCACATGTCCAAGGCCATGATTCGCTCGTCCTTGTCGACATCACCGTCGAGGGAGCGAACCTTAAGTCTAGTCGCGGCTCACGGAGAGCATGACTGGCGAAACCAGTCGCTCATCTGTGAGCCGCGGATCGAGTGGCGTGACTAGCGCCAGTCGACGGGAAGCCGGCGAACGGCGAGCACGCGTCGAGCGTGCGCCAACCGCCGCGCTTCCGCACGACGGTACAGCGCGAGACGCCGCGCGTAGTAAGCGGCGAGCATCAGGGCGAGGCCGATCAGCCCGTAGCCGGAGGGGAGGTTGTCCCCGCCCGGCGTCGAGCAGCTGCAGCCGCCACCATCGCCACCTCCGCCGGTCTGTCCGGACAGAGTTGCCGAGGTGGTAGCCGAGCCACCAGCGCCGACGTTGCCGCCAGCACCAGTTGCACCGCCACCGGTAGCCATGCCAGCCGAGCC
>CAIOIA010000012.1 GCA_903858295.1 uncultured Candidatus Peregrinibacteria bacterium
ACAGTAAACGAATTATCATATTTCAATTGGAACTCAGCCAGCTTATCCACAGGTTTCACGGTGACTGTTGGCTGACTGACTACATTCACAGGAGAGGCTGGTGTAACATCAGTATCATTACTAGGAGGCAACTGGTCTTCTGTGGTCGTTCCTGAGACATTTGTCGTAGTAGATACTGTAGTTGTTGTATTTGTAGATGGGGTGGTGACAGTAGGAGCCGGTGAGACAACATTAGATGTCTTAGGGGTCGCATCAGTTACAGTGGTTGAACTTTGAGAATTCTTATATTTCTGTACATAAATCAGAGGATTGACTGTAGTCGCCAGTGCTTTATCTTTGCCAAGGCCTGCATTCACGGCTTCCCAGAAGTTCAGACCAGCGTCAGATGCTTCCTTCGAAGTATAAGGCCAGTAAGGATGCCAAGGGGCTTGATCATTATCAATCTGGAAATGTAGATGAGGAGTAGTAGCAGTGCCAGATTGTCCGCTCAGACCGATCTGTTGTCCTTTCGAAACCAAATCTCCTTCACTTACAGTGAAGCTACTCATATGAGCATAACCAGAAAAATAAGTTGTTTTTACAGAAGAATTATCGAAGGAAGGCACATCATCATGTCTTAGTACTACATTGTTACCAAATCCTCCAGGCTCATTTTTAGCTTTCACAACTATACCATTTGCTATGGCATAGATCGGTGTCCCCATAGGGATTTTGATATCTACAGCCAGATGACTTCCTGCATTTTCAAATCCATCCAATTTATAATTCCCCATATACGGGGTACTATATGTAACCTGAGCGTTTCTTGTAGCTCTATCAGCAGTCTTCTTATAATCAATACTACTAACTGGGACGGTTAACTGGCTAGGTACATAGTCTGGAATGTCTATAAATTTATAAAGTGGAATCTGATCATAAGGTAATTTCCATTCACTGGTAGAGAGATCTACCCAGCTAGGCACTTTCTTGACAGGCATAACAGTACCGTCGAAGGTAGCTGATTTCTTCCCACCAAACACATTGGCCTGGAAGTCATGTACTCCGACAGTGAGAAGTACGCCCACCATAAGGAACGCAGCTGCAATTGATACAACCTGCTTACCGTTTTTTGCCATGAATTTTTCTAGTCTTTTCATTTTGATATGTATATTTTTGTGTTATCTATAAATTATAGCTCATTTATCAGAAATATTCAACAGGTATGCCACAGAAACACTTTCTTATAAGTTCCATAACAGAAATAAAACAAGTTTTGGCTTATATATTGGGTAATTTAGCTCTACCTTCTCTGGTGTTACTTAAGGGAGATTTAGGCAGCGGCAAGACAACTCTCACCAAATATTTACTGGAACAATTCGGCCTACAGAGGAATACAGTTAAAAGCCCTACATATACTTTGATAAATAACTATATTGGAGTGCATGATGGACAAGCTCTGAAAATCAACCATCTGGATCTTTATCGTGTCGAGAAGCCTGACCCTTTTCTGGTAGAAGAAATCTCGATGTTAATATCGGAACCACTCTCAATCACACTCATCGAATGGCCAGAAAGACAGGATTTATCCAGTATAATTTCAGAAAAAATTCAGCTGATAGACATAGAAATACGAATCATTGAAGAAGAGATAAGAAAGTTTACAGTCGAAATCAAGCCTTAATTCTTGTAGTAATTCTTAGCTTCCTGTAGAAAATAACTAAGATAATCATAGAAAAATTCGCATGTCATTCGTTCATTTAAACACACACTCACATTACAGCTTATTGGACGCCTTCGGCACGCCGAAAGATATAGTTAAGAAAGCCAAAGAACAGGGGTCACCAGCAGTGGGTCTCACAGACAACGGATATCTCTATGGTGCAGTAGAATTCTATAAAGCGGCCAAGGATGCAGGTATAAAAGCCATTATTGGTTGCGAATTTTATCTGACATCAGGATCCAGATTTGAGAAAACACTACAAACTGAAGAAAGCCTTAGTAGGTTGACTTTGCTGGCATTCGACAAAGAAGGCTACCACAATTTATTGCATCTCAGCACACTTGCGTCACTAGAAGGGTATTACAGCAAACCACGCATAGACTGGGATTTGGTACAGAAGCATTCATCAGGACTCATAGCATTAAGTGGCAGCAAATGGGGCGAATTACCTCAGGCAATACTTGAGAATGATCAGCAATTACAGGAGAAAATCCTAGAACGATATCTACAGTTATTCAAGCAAAACTATTATTTGGAAATTCAGAGACATCCGGAAATCCAGGAATACCACTCCATCGAGAAGCGCTTAATAGAGCTTTCCCGAAAACACAACATTCCACTAGTAGCTACTCAGAACCCGCACTATATTAAATCAGAATACGCAGATACACATGACATTCTTCTCTGCATCGGCAATCAGACCAACATCCTGGATACAAGCAGGCAGAAGTATCTCGGAGATTTCTCGATGAAAACTCCAGAGCAAATGCTGGAATTGTTTCATGACTTACCGGAAGCGTGCGAGAACACCCTAAAAATCGCTGAAAAGTGCGATGTGAAACTGGACTTCGGACAATATCTTATACCGAAATTTAAGACACCAAACCAAGAGACCTCGGAGCAATATTTGCGTATACTCTGCGAAAAAGGACTTCGTGAATTATATCCTCCAGATCAGCACGAGCGGGCCCAGAAGCAGCTTGATTACGAACTCGGAGTGGTGAATTCCATGGGATTCAACGATTACTTCCTAATCGTATGGGACTTTATAGATTACGCGAAGAAGCAAGGCATAACAGTAGGCCCGGGCCGTGGTTCAGCTGCTGGCGCCATCATAGCCTATACTTTGAAAATTACTGAACTGGATCCAATGGAACATGGATTGATCTTCGAAAGATTCTTGAACCCTGATCGCGTCTCCATGCCGGATATTGATATAGATTTTGCAGATCATCGTCGACATGAAGTACTGGAATATACCATAAACAAATACGGCAAAGACTGTGTCTCACAGGTAATTACATACGGTACCATGTCAGCGAAAGCAGCTGTAAGAGATGTAGGACGTGGGATGGGATACCCTTACTCGGAAGTAGATCAGATAGCGAAGGCAGTACCACAGCCAGTACTCGGCAAACACGCACCGCTCAATATATCAGTAAAGAAAGATCCGAATCTCAGCGAACTTTACGAGAATAACACTCGTGCACGAGCTCTTCTGGACAATGCGATAAAGATAGAAGGCACAGTCAGAAACGCAGGAACACATGCCTGTGCTGTAATTATCGCAGATCGACCTCTGGTAAACTTCACCCCACTACAGAAATCCACTGATGGATCAGACGGAATAGTGACGCAGTATTCCATGAAATATTTGGAAGATATTGGACTGCTTAAGATGGATTTCTTGGGCTTGAAGAATCTCACCATCATGGAGAAAGCTCTGGAACTGATTCAGAAACGTACAGGAGAAAAGATTGATCTGCTGAAAATCCCTATGGACGACCAGAAGACATTCGAATTGCTACAAAGAGGGGATACCACGGGCGTTTTTCAGCTTGAATCATCGGGCATGCGTCGCTATATCAAGGAATTAAAACCAAATCAATTCGAGGATATCGTAGCGATGATATCACTATATCGTCCGGGACCGATGGAGTGGATTCCAAGTTATATAGAAGGAAAACACAAGCCGGAGACAGTCAAATATCTCGATCCCTCATTCGTAAACATACTGAAAGAAACCAATGGCGTAGCCATATATCAGGAACAAATTCTAGTAATTGCCAGGCAATTTGCTGGATTTACACTAGGAGAAGCAGACATCCTACGACGTGCCATAGGTAAGAAAGATCCGAAAGCTCTTGCAGAGCAGAAAGATAAATTCATCGAAGGAGCAGTACGATGTGGCCAGACCAAGGCTCACGGTAAACTGATATTTGAGAAAGCCATAGAACCATTTGCCGGCTACGGCTTCAACAAAGCTCATGCTGCCTGCTACGCGATGATTTCATATCGAACATCATGGCTGAAAGCGCATTATCCTACAGAACTGATGGCGGCACTTCTGACATCCGATCACGGAAACACAGATAAGATAGCGATAGAGATGAATGATTGTGAAGAGATGGGAATTAAGGTAATGCCACCATCTATAAACGAATCAGAATCCAGCTTCAGCGTAATTCAGGAAGGTAAAATTCGATTTGGACTAAGTGCGATCAAGGGACTTGGAGAGGGAGCTATAAATCAAATCATAGAAAACCGAGAGAAAAGCGGTAAATTCCATAGTCTCGAAGAATTGGTTTCCAGACTACCTACGAAACTTATCAATAAGAAAGCTTTGGAAAGCCTTGCGTATTCAGGAGCTCTAGACGAGCTGGGAGATCGACGTACAATTGCTGAAAATCATGAAACTATCAGTAAATACGCCAAAAACATTGAGCACAGTAGTAAGAGTAATGTAGATCAATCAGATCTTTTCGAAATGTACGATGCAGACCAGACTGATCATATGAAAGAGAAACTCAAGCTTAAGCCACTCCCACCTCTCTCCACGATGGAGAAACTTAAATTAGAAAAGCATTATTTGGGCTTGTATGTCTCATCCACACCACTCAAAGGGTTGACAGCATATCTGCAGAAGAAAGCTAAACTGATTGGAGATTTCACAGAGAAAGATATAGATAAAAATGTAAAAGTAGCAGGTATACTTGCCTCTATACGAACCATAATCACCAAATCCGGGGCCGCAATGGCATACGCAGAGATAGAGGATTCTACTGGGAAAATACCTATCACGATTTTCCCCAAAGTATTTGATCAATACAAATTTAAATTGAAAGAAGATCAGATACTTATAGTAGACGGCAAACTCGAACACAGACGCGGAGAGCTTCAGTTAGCTGTATTCGACCTCAAGACTGTGTCGCTCGAAACAATGATCAAAAACGCCACCGAAGCAGGAATTTATGATCCTCAAGAGAAGACGCAGAGACGCCAACCACAGATCGATCTTGAGAAATTACAGAAAAAAGCAGCCACTAATACTACATCTGCTCAGACGAAATCACCCATAATAATGGAAAATGACACTATACGCATAAGTATTCCCGACAAATTTGATCAGTCTAAATTTGTCGAACTCAAAGAGTTACTGGGAAAATCTCCAGGAGATATGAAGGTCGAAATTCAGCTCAAACAAAACAACAAAGACAAGATAATCAAGACAGACATGAAGATAAGTGACACTCCAGAATTACGAGCAGCAATCCAGAAAATACTTGGATAATTAATCAAAAGAGCTATACTCAAATCGTTAAAATTCAGCTCATACACAGGACGTTAACTCACTAAAATAATCACAAATCAAATGTTTCAATTCATTCTCCTCAATGTCTCCATCTACACCGGACTTGCTCTTATCTTATTTCTGATTTTTATCTTCACGAAGAGCCAATACTTGGCATTCCGCAACCACAAGCGCTCGATGAACATGGTTTTTCTGAAAGTACAGATCGCCAAGAGAGAATCGAAAGAAGATCAGGATCAAGAGCAAAGCACAGGAGCCAAGGATTTCAAAGAAGCAATAGGTATAGGGGCGCAATTATTTGATTCTCTTCACTCCATATATTCGGGCGACTGGAAAAACAAATACACTGGAGAAGATTTCATATCACTGGAATACGTCGTTATCGAAGAGCAAATCTATTATTATTTTGTAGTCCCTGCAGAACTCACAAGCTTGGTGGAGAAGCTAATTACCGGCTTTTACCCGGACGCATTCGTAGAACAAGTAGAAGAATTCAATATATTCAAACCAGGATGTAAGACAGTAGCCAAGGCCCTCACTCTAGGCAAGAACCGCATGTACCCTCTGAAAAGCTATCAGCGACTGAATTCAGACCCGATGAATAATATCACTAATGCCCTCTCCAAACTCAGTTTCGAAGATGGAGCGGTGATCCAGATCATGATTCGACCTACTGACAAATGGCAGAAAGAAGGCCGTGAAGAGGCGAAGAATCTCCTCAATCAGAAACCAAAGAAAAAGGGATTAACTCTCCATCCTCTCAAACTCATAGCATCATTTTTCAACTTTTTCATTACTCCGACAGCCAAGAAGCCCGACTCGCCAGAGCCTGCCTCCCGAGCTACAGCCATGACAGAAGAAGAAGTCAAAGCACTGGAAGAGAAAAACACAAGCAAGGGGTATGAGACAATCATAAGAATTATTTGTGCGACAAGTGATGAGCGTGAAGCCAAATCCAGCCTGACGAACATAGTAAGTTCCTTCGCTCAGTACAACTCACTAAGTGCCAACAAACTCTCATCAGTGAAGCATTATCCTGAACACAAAATTATCAAAGATTACATTCTTAGGAAATTCGCCTTCACATGGTATCAGAAGCTGAAGAAGCAGATAGCAATACTTTCATCTGAAGAACTGGCGTCAATATTCCACCTACCAAGCATTCGCTTCAACAAGACCCCTGGAATTCACTGGCAAAATTTCAAGATAGCTCCGACTCCGAAAAACGTGCCGAAAGAAGGCCTTCTACTCGGCCACAATCATTATCGTGGAGTTACCACACCTATTCACATGTCACGAGAAGATCGTTTCAGACATTTCTATGTAATTGGTCAGACTGGTACAGGCAAATCATCCATATTCCAGAATATGATTCGACAGGATCTGAGAAACAACGATGGACTGGCGATTATCGATCCGCACGGGTCACTTGTCGATGATACTCTTCCTTTTATTCCGCGCCACCGTGCTGACGACGTAATCTACTTCAATCCAGCCGATCAGGCTCGTCCTATGGGACTAAATCTCCTCGAGGCTGACAATGACGACGAGAAAGAGCTTGTCTCACTGGATGCCATGAATATCATGATTAAGCTCTTCGGCAACGAGATATTCGGGCCACGTATACAGGATTATTTCCGTAACGGATGTCTTACTCTTATGGCCCATCCGGAAGGTGGCACAATCACAGATATAGTACGACTCTTCACAGATGATGACTTCCAGAAGGAGCGAGTGAATTATGTGAAAAATCCGGTAGTCAAATCCTTTTGGACAGATCAGATGGCCAAGACAGGCGCACGAGAGAAGCAGGAAATCATACCATATTTCGCAGCCAAATTCGGTCAATTTATCACCAACTCCATGATGAGAAACATCATCGGTCAGACCAAATCGGCCTTTGATTTCATCGACGTGATGCAGAACAAGAAGATACTACTAATGAATCTATCGAAGGGTGAGGTAGGTGATATCAATTCCAAGCTGATAGGTCTTATCATAGTGTCCAAGTTGCAAATGGCCGCTCTCCGCCGCCAACGCTTCTCATCAGCAGAGAGAACGGATTTCTTCATGTACATCGATGAATTCCAGAATTACATCACGGATTCTATCGAAAGCATACTGTCCGAAGCCAGGAAGTATCGTCTTTCCCTAAACATCGCACATCAATATATTGCACAACTCGAAGGTGAAGACGGCAAATCCCGCATCAAGGACGCAGTATTCGGTAACGTAGGAACCATGATGTGCTACAAGATAGGCGCCACCGATGCCGAATATATGGCCAAAGAAATGGCTCCTGTGTTCTCAGCCCAGGATCTGATTAACATGGACAAATTCAAGGGTGTTATGAAGCTATCCATCGACGGACAACCATCCGCACCTTTCTCCATATCAGTACCTCTTCCATGGCTTGAGAAAGGCGACAAGAAGGTTGGCGAAGCCGTCAAGCAGCTCTCACGCCTCAAATTTGGCCGCGATCGAGAGTTTGTGGATCGCGAAATTACGCGTCGTATAGGCATAATCACCTAGAAAGACCGCACTTAGCCAGACAATATAATTGACTTCGAGCAACGCCTACTACGGCCCGGAAGGCTTTTTCATGCTATAATAATGAGATTTATTCAAATCACATTATGAAAAAGCATCACCATATATTACTACTGACAGCTTCTATACTTCTCGCAAATTATTCAGTAGTCACAGCTCAATCGGCAGATGATTCTACCGGCCAGACAGATCTGCAAGCTTTTCCATTCCAGCAAACCTTCACCATCACAGCCTACTATTCCCCTATAGAGGGACAGAAACGCTACATACGTGGCTCACTACAGGCAGACAAAAGACTTAACGGTAATGGCACCAACGGTGCTGATGGCACACAAGTATATCCAGGGATGATTGCTGCACCGAAAAATATTCCTTTTGGTACCAAGATGGCAATTCCAGGTATAGGGACGGTAGCCGTACACGATAGAGGTGGAGCTATAGTAGCCGCAGGACAGAAAGGTCAATACAATGATAGACTCGACGTATGGATGGGGACAGGGGACGCAGGACTTAGCCGATCTCTTCAGTGGGGTAGACGTACTGTCACAGTTACGGTTTATGGAGTAGATCCTGGAATAACTGAAAGTATAGATTTATCAGGACTTGATGCTAATTTCCAAAGATATTTAGACAAAGCTGAGGGGAATGCATCTAGCAGCAATTCACAAATCTTCCGTAAAGATTTCGGCCTAGGAGATAAGGATCCAGAGATAAATACAATCAAGCAAAAGCTAAATCAGTTAAACTATTTTAATGGTGCTTATGACGATAATTTCGACGCCCAGACTTATCAGGCAATCATTAGTTTTCAACAGTCCTACGGAATAATCGATAATGATCAAGAATTCGGCGCAGGCTACTTCGGCCCACAGACCAGAGATATATTGGAAAAAGCCATCAAAGGACTGACACCTACAGCCAGTAAACAGCAAAACATCATTCCCATAGCCATGGCCGGTCCCGCAGATAGCGAAAGCGACAAAATCAAATACGCCGGCAACGGACTATCGTTCACGACACAAGACTTACAACCTGGTGATTCGGGGCAATCAGTACTTGAACTTCAGACGGAATTGAAAAAATTGAATTTATTCGGCATAGAGCCGACAGGATATTATGGCGAAGTCACGACTCATGCAGTATTCAAATTCCAACAAAGTCAAAATTTAGTAAGTGATGAACTCTCGACAGGCGCAGGGGCATATGGACCAGTGACCAGAGCAGCCATGCTCACCATAGTAAACAATCGCATCGCCACCCGTCGCATCATAGCTAATCGAGAATTCCAGCTGCTAGCACACCAATAAAATCAGACATTTTCCAACTGCGCAGCCACCGCCTTCACGCTTTTCACTTTAGGCTATTACCTTTGCGTTTTCCATCTTGCCACCAGAACATTCGTTCTATATATTGAGCATGTCCATAATCAATAAATTCAGATGGTTCGTCCACCAGCTGTAATACTCACAACCAAACAGCGTCAAATCCTCACTAGGATAAGGAAATTTCGGGAAACCGAAGGCTATTTTCCCTCTACACGCGAAATCAGCCAAATTCTCAACCTCAAATCCTCAAACACGGTTTTCACGCATCTGCGAGCCCTAATTCAGAAAGGATATCTGAAGAAAAGCCCGAACGGCAGAATTATAGCTCTCACCGACACACCGCACCAATTTCACAAATCTCATATAATAGAGAAGATAAATCAAGTCGTCGGCGAAGCTATCTCAATCCCATACTTTCCTGAAGCAATCCCTGCCGGCTTCCAGGCCCCCGCCGAAGATACTGCCAATGAGATGCTCACTGTCGATCAATACCTCATCAAAAACCCGAATAACACCTTTGCATTGAAGGTTAAAGGCCTATCTATGGAGAAGGCGGGCATTATGCCAGGCGACCTTATCCTGGTCGAGAAGCGCACCGACGCCCATCCGGGCCAGATAATTATCGCTCATCTCCCCAGTGGATTCACAGTCAAAAGGCTCATCGAAGAGCAGGGACAGCGATTTCTCAAGTCCGAGGGGATGAAAGAATATCAAATCAGACTGGAGGAGGGGACGGAGATTTGGGGAATTGTTATAGGCATAGTTAGAAAATACTAACTAGATTATACATGCTATATTGCAGATATCCGACAACCATAGCCCATCTGGACTGCAATGCCTTCTTTGCCTCTGTAGAACAGGCCTACAACCCAAGATTAGCAGGCAAGCCGGTCTTAGTAGCAGGACTAGGGGGCAGCTGCGTCATCACAGCCAGCTATGAAGCCAGGAAATACGGGATAAAGATAGGCACACCTATATGGGAGGCTCGCCGTATATGCCCCTCTGCCATAATAGTCCCTTCCAATTTCAAGCGATACCTCCTCTACAATCGCAATTTACTTAATATTATTCGAGAGTTCACCCCTGATGTAGAGGAAGCCAGCATCGACGAGTGTTATCTGGATCTACGAGGTCTGCGAAAGCTCTATCGCAAATCCTACGCCGACATCTGCATGGATATGAAAGAAACTATCAGCAAACGACTGGGTATCACTGTTTCCATTGGTCTCTCTACAAGCAAAGCCCTTGCGAAGACAGCCAGCAATTTCCGCAAACCCGACGCCCTCACAGTAGTACATCCCAGAGACATAGAGAAATTCCTGGCTCAGATCCCACTTGGAAACATCAAAGGCATAGGCAGCAACACATTAGCTCTTCTAAACAAGAAGGGGATTCATACAAGCCTACAATTTCTCCACCACCCTTCATCAGAGATCAAATCCTGGCTCGGCAAGACGGGCTGGCAACTACAGGCCGAATTACAAGGACAAGCCATGCGTCAGGTCAGCACTACCATATCCATCCCCAAATCCCTCGCCCGCACACGCTCATTCGATGTCACAGACAACAAACAATTTATTTATGAAGAAATACTCAAAAACCTTTCTCTAGCCTTCTGGCATTTACGTCGTCAGAAACTCAAAACCTCATATATCACTCTCATGCTACGCGGCCAGGATTATCAGATATACGACGAAGAAATTAAATTACCAGAAGAACTGAACTCAGAAATAGTGATTTTGAGCCACTTTCGTCAAGCCTTTGAGCGGCTATATAGACCGAATCAACTATATCGAAGCAGTGGAGTAATCACAGGCTCTCTAGAATTCGAAGAGTTCATCCCTCCCAGATTATTTCCCAAAGAACTGGAGACAAGCCCACAACTCTCTCTTTTCACACAAATAGATCAAATAAACGACAAATACGGCCCCTATGCGATCGCACTAGGCCCCACAATACAATACAGACACATCTCTTCAGATCTCAGCAAACTCTACCTTCCATTCATCGGA
>CAIOIA010000013.1 GCA_903858295.1 uncultured Candidatus Peregrinibacteria bacterium
CGGCATAGTTTTGCCACTCATCTGCTCGAGAACGGCGTAGACGTGCGATATGTGCAGGAGCTACTGGGGCATCAGAATATCAGAACTACGCAGATATATACGCAGGTTACGAGTGTGGCCCTTAAGAGGATTAGAAGTCCTTTGTGAGTATGAGTTTATAAAATACCGCTATGAGAGTTTCATGGCGGTATTTTATCGCGTGTTCAGTTTATACTATTTGCTTTCTTCCTGGTTTGTACTTGTGTCTTCTCCAAGCATGTCTCCAATCTTCTCATAGACAACCAAAAATTGCTCAGAGGCAATTCTATAGGCTTCAAGCACTTGATAAAAAGTACTCTTTGCATCGGGGTGAATGCTGACCTGAGTATTTAATTCTGCTTTCATTTGTACAAATCTTTCACCAAGTCCGTTAAAATGAGTCTTAACTATCTCAACAGTATCTTTTCTGCTTAACTGTTTAACTTCGTTTGGATCGTAGCCTCCACGTTTAATTTGTTGCATACCACCTATGAATCTGCCTTCGTCTAGTTTTTCCAATTTCTCGTTTAATTCCTGAAGCTGTTCGCTTTGCAGCAAGGCTTTGCCTTCTGCGAAGAGGCTTTTTGCTGTTTCAAAGATATCTGTTGTTCTGTGTCCTGACATAACTAGATCTGATAGCTGGTGGTTGGCTTTTTTCAATAAACCGACAAAACCCCCCTTCTTATCAGCTTCGCTATAATCTTGCATTTTAGCCCGTAATTCTGGATTTTTACTTAATACATTAATTACTAGGCCAACAGCTTTATTTCTCCAGTTATCCAGCTCGCTTACAACTGCATAGATTAATCTATTCCAATTGGCTGTCTCTTCTGGATCGTTTAATGCTGGTAGGAATTCCGTTTTTGCAATTGACGCTATCGGGCTTATAGATGGTCTTGGTGGTTTTGCTTCGACTGGACTTTCTGTGTCCTCTAGAGCTTCACTTACCGCACCTGCAGTTTCACTGCGATGAGTTCTTGTTCTTGTGTCTACCGCAAGTTCGAGGCCGCTAGCAGTTTCTTTTGCCTGCTTTTTCGATAATGGCTGTTGTATCCAATTGCATAGTTTACGAAGATTTTCCTGAACTGCTTTAGCAGACTCTTCTGGAACACCTGCGCTCTCCAGAGCGCCTTTGACGTTCCTTAATTTTGTCAGGTGTACAAGTAACTCTGTCATTCTTGCTGCGCTTAACTCATCGATTTGACTTAAAAATCTATCTTTCTCCACGTGAAGACCTTCAAAAACGATTGTCCAAAATGATGGTTCACCCGGTAATTCGTATGCTTTGGGGGCGTCAGACCCTGAAGTAAAACCGTCATCACCAAAGTTGCGTATACCCATATATTTGAAATTAATTGATAATATTCAAGGGTTGAAAATATAGCTTAAAAAAATATATGTCAATAGGACTTGCAAAAAAGACAAAATCTGTTAATAATAGCCCCTAATAATAAATCAATAAACTCACTTTGGTCATGGTTGAAAGCAAAAAACCTGTAGCAGATGTGTTGTCCCAAGTAGGTAGACTGAAGAGACCAGCAGAAGATGGGATTGTGGCAAACGATGATTGGACGGCAGTAACCGATTTGTCAGAAGCGACCAGATCGCAGGCGCAAACGATAGATAAAACCGCAGCATTAAGGAAATTGCCACCAGCAGCGCAAGGCCTTGCTTTGGCAGGTTTTACTCGAGGTGCCGAAATAATTAATTTACCTGCAAATTTAAAATTGGTGGCTATAGCAATGCCTTTTGGAATGACAGCTCAGATCACTACGATACTTGAATTCAGTGATTGTGTGAGGGCATTGGTGACGAACATTCAACCCAAGCCACAAGATGGTTTTAGTACCAGATACTATTTGGTTCCAGGCAGTGCAGAGCCATTGATGGATTTGGCTAAAGCGAAAAATTTACCAATAAGTATAGCAGTTGCGCAGAATACCGAAGCGCATCCTACCAGAATGATGAAGATTGGCTCGGCGGTGATCCCTCTCCACCCGACACTTGTGGATTTTGCTCAGATAAATGCTTTGTTGGCAGAAGAAAACTCTAGCCCTATTTTGATTGATTTGAGTGATGATGAAGGTGAGATATCGCGTTCTCCTACAGAAAGACCGCCGTCAGGGAAGCAGGACTCTGCAGATGATATGGACCGGATTACCCCAGCAATTCCTACGCCGGTTATCTCAGTAAATCCTGTACCGGTTATATCACCAGAATATGCGCCAGCCACTCTTCGTTCGCCTCTGGGCTCGTCGGAGACAAAACCAGTATCGGTGATACCACCGTCTAGAACTCAAAGTACTACGATAATACCACCGCCGTCTCCCGTAACCATTATTAAAGTCCTTCCTGAGGCCGCTGTAAGTCCATCCGAAGGCGTAGAAAAAGTCATAGAATCAAAACCGGAATTCACTGGAGACGCAATCTCGACCGAGGCGTTGTTATACGCAGCCGCGACTATAAAACCGGACAATGTCGAAACTCAGGAAACCGCAGAAATCCCACGTGAAGGCCCATGCAGTTATCTGGATGTCGATTTTAATAAACTGTTGCAACCTGGTGCCGATCCGAAATTAATCCAAAGATTATTTCTGACGCTTCAGGAGTTGCCGGCGACACATTTCCTGATAGTTCTGAACGAAAACGGCGGTTTAAGAATCATCACTTTAGCAGAGCCCGAAGCGGAGAAAACAGGCCAGGCTATACTGTTTCTGGCAGCTGAATTGAGAAAGGTCACGCAGAATTCCGTAGTCTGTTATGCCGCCGCCGCAGATATAAAACACAGCGAAAGTACAAACAGCTACTGGCTGGACGGCGCGATTGAAAATGAATACTTTGCAGAAGTAAGGAAACTTGGTCCCGGAATATTTTCAAGTACAGATGATTATGGCGATCTGCTAAAAGCCCGTGATAACACTGTTCTCACCTGCGTCAGCCAGCCAAGCGTAGACAATCCAAAATATTTAGAATTAACGCCGAAAAAGCCACCTGTACGTTTCCGCGGCGGCCTCGAAGGCCCGCGTGAATTGATTGGTGCAGAAAATATAATGTTTGCACTGAAGGAAATCATATCACCGAGCAGTAGTGTTCGCCTCGGGATACTGACCGGTAATAGAGGTCAGGGTAAATCCAGAATGCTGGAAGAGCTTTTGGGGCAGCACCCAGACGCGCTTTGCTTTGTGGCTTCGCCTGAGCGTCGTAATCGTGATGGCGGTGGACTTATAACTCTGCTTGAAGAAATGGATCTGAATCTGCGTAAAAAACTGAAAGGTTATGACGCTCTGTCAGATGGCTTAGATCCAAGAGGAAAAGGTGTTCAGCCAGAGGCCCAACAAATATTACGGCGATTAGATCAGTTTTCCGTGCTGCCGGAAATAGATAAAAGAAAGATGGTTACTGAGAGCCCGGATAGTGTGGTTGAGCTTTTTATAGCCGCAGTAGATCTTTTCGAAAACATTAATAATTGTGGCGCAATAGTGGCAGTGGATGATTGTCATCATTTGGATGCTTTCACAGATCCGCATTTCTGCAAGGCCATAGAGAAACTTCTAAAACGCAACAATAAGACCAAAGTACTTTTGGCCTATCGTCCTGAACAGCGCTATGTATCCAATCATCAGAAGGAGTTGGAAGCCAGAATGCAGTCTGAATTATCCAAGCAAAATTCTCGTTGGGGGGTAGCAGAGTATGTGCGTCGTGTATCTCTGGTGGATGAAAATGAAAGACCGTATTTCGATCTTGCGAATAGCGCAAATGCGCAGGCCTTCGTAAGAGGTACGTTAGACCTGGAATATGAAGATTGGAATTTCGGCACCTGGCCTGAGGAAATTGGTGCTAAATGCCCTTCACCGCTGCACTTTGCGACCTTCCTGAGCGCCGCCACTCAGAAAAACTCTGACTATTTGATATATGATCCAGCGAACAAAACAGTAGATATTGCCCGTCCGAAGGCAATAGATCTAATTAATAAAATCAGTAATAATCTTGGTTCGCATTACCTAGATGTGATTTCTGACCTTCCGGAAGGCGCCAGGAACGTCCTCTACTGCTTGTCACTTGTCACTGGAAATCTATCTGCGGAACAGATTTTACAGGTGGTAAACGACACATTTAGAGACCCCTCGAAAGCAGATATAGGTATGGAAGTTTTCGCCGCGCTTGCCGATAAAGGCCTTGTGTCCAGTCAGAAAGATCAGCAGGGCCATATCACAGGATTCCGGCTATTCCACGAAGCCATCGGTGAGTCCATCCTGGAAGATATGATAGACGGCGCAGAGAGAACAGCTCTCGCAAACTGCATTTATGAAAAATTTGGTAGTAGTGATCAAATCCCTGCCAAGGCAATGATAACAGTATTGAAGTATGCCGATTTCCCGCTTAGCGAAGAGGAAGGCTGGGGACACTTTGCCGCAAATGCATATACAGTTCTCGAGGGGACAAATGAAAGTCGTGACTACCAGGCCGGCTACGAGCTTGGTGCTTTGATGATGTACGGGCTCGGTGAGAAATATTATACAGAAGAAGAAAAGAAATATATAAGACTACACCATAAAGCTGAAACTAATTTTGCCAAAGCTGTGGAATTGCTTAGGAAAGGCCAAGCAAAAGCGGCTCCAGGCATTAAGCCTCTCGGCGAAGATGTGCAATCCTGCATATTGCTGGCTCTTACAGCAGTGGTAAAAAATGGTGTCTATGTAGGCCGTTTCACTGAAGCTTTCCAAGCTATAGATATCTTAGCGGAAATCCACGGACATGGCGCTGAGGTGCCGGAAATAGAAAGCGTTTACAGACTTGGAATGAGGGCTGCGCAAATTCAGAAAAATGGGAAAATAATGCGCATATACAAGGAGTTGCTTGCTGCAAAAACAGGTGACAAGATGACTGTAGAAAAGATAAGTGATGAGTTGAGGGCCCCATATGGGCAAGGTGATTTTGATGGTGCTATGAGCATTTTTCAATCTTATGAAAAACCAATTCAGGCAGAATTGAAAGCGGGTAAATTGACGAAGAGCGAAATCACAACATTTGAATTTCTGGGTATACATATAGGAATGGAAAAAATACTACATAATGTAGAAAAGAAGGGCGTAGATCAGGATTTCAGGATGGATCCGATTTATCTTGATGATGAAACAAAAGAATCGTTAATTTCCATATTAAGAAAAGTGAAAGAAATTCAATCCGATAGAGAAAAACTTGATCCTTTTCACGAAATGAGCTTAATGGAAAGGGAGGGCCAAATCTACGCATTATTGGGCTGTTACACTAGAGCCATGCATGTTTGGAGCAAGCTTTGGGCGAAATCTATGTCCATGGGAATTTATCCATATGCTCATCGTGCAGCTTATTTGAGATCTGTCATCACTGCTCAACAAGCCTACGAAACTGTCGAGGAACCCGACAATATACCTGAAAATGCTTCAGAGGTAGGTAAGACAGAGCTTATCCCTGGCTCACCAAGAGTCGGTTATCTTCACTATGCTTATAATATAAACCGTACAGAATCCAAGGAAGCTTCTGATAAACTGGAATATAAAGATCAACATCGTTTCTTTACATCACTTCATGTATTACGTTATGTCGGAGCATACTTGATGGGACATAGGGCAAGGCTTGATGAAGCCAAAGACAGCAGTAATCTTCGTGCTGAATTAAAGCTTCAATTTGGGGCTAAGATAGCAACTGCGTTAGCTGATTATAGGGAGATGAATTTACCAAAATACGGAGATCTTTATAAGACTGCAACTGATGGTGAGACAACTTATGATGGTAATCTGGTTTTGGATTCAGCATATATCGGCGAAATATTAGAATGGGCAAATGTGCTTGATTTGAAAGATAATATCAAAGCAGATGAAGAGTTGCCTTTTATAACCAAAGAGCTAATAACTTCGGCTCATAGACATCTAGAAAGTATTGAAGATTTGATGGATTTTGATATTTTGGGAGAAAAAGATAGAAAACGAGAAGCATTAGCGAAATTAGATTATTATGCAGGGAAAATTCATGTCATGAGACTGAGACCTAGGGAAGTGTCGTAACCATTTGGTCTGAACACGGGCCAAAAGTAAAGTTTAATAATAAAAACTCCAGCCAAATTAATATAGGTTGGAGTTTTTATTAATAGTTACGGTTCTTACTATCTAGTAATTGTAGTAGTGGTGTTAAGATCGCTAACTGGTACCCAAGGTGTAGGGCCTGTGCCAGTCATATAAGTGCTAGGCATCAAGATAGAAGCCTTGTTGTCTCTGGAGTTAATAGCGTTGTAAGAGAAGATAAGTCCGACTACCAATGCGCCTGTAAGCACACCGAGCCAGAATATAATCATTGGGTGGATTTTGGTTTCCATGTTATTTGCCATATATGTTTTTGTTTTAAGAAATATAATAGCTTCGTTCTATTATACCAATTCTACGCACTTTGTCAAGTGCTTTGAGGCAATCTTGGGCAATCTTATAGCGGGTCGCAATTGAAGGTGTGTTATGGCTGTTTCAGAATTTGGGCTATGTAGAAGGTGGCGAAGGTCTGAATTACTCCCATGATGATGAAGAGAGTCTGGAATGATGAATAAGAGACAATAGTCCCGCCGATGAGGATGGCGAAGGCTGTGCAGATCTTGCCCTGGCCGTCGTTTAATCCCCAGGTATAGCCCGCTTCATTGTCGTCAGAGTTCTTCGAGTAAAGTGCGTACCATGTCGAATTACAGAGGGCTAGAGCTACGCCAAGCCCGGCCTGGACGATGAATAGATGCATGGGTTGGGAGACCAGTAAGAAGCTGAATGTGAAAATGGCTGTGAGTGCGTATCCGGTGACCATTAATTGCTTCTGGCCTACTTTGTCTGATATTTTGCCAATTATGATCGATAGGACGCCGGTGACAATCAGATATATGGTCCAGGCCCAGGATATGTCCAGGATATTGCCGTGAATCTTCTCCGTGAATACCGCAAATAATGGCCCGAACATGCCATCAGCGAATATCCATAGGTTGCTGCCGTAGAGAAGGATTTTTTCGGATTTGTTTAGCATGTTTTTGTCTTATGGCGGAGAGGGAGAGATTCGAACTCTCGAACGGCTTGCGCCGTTACGCGCTTTCCAAGCGCGCGCACTAGGCCACTATGCGACCCCTCCCCGTGTGAAGAATTTATTTAGCCTTAGCGGTCTTCTTGTTCTGGCGTTTGACTAGAGTGGCCAGCTGGGTCTTGTATTTGGCTGGGTTCTTCAGAAGTGTGCGTTTGGCACGAGTGGAAATCTTGATTTTGAGCTTGGTGCCAGTCACCGGATCGATGATGGTGCTCTTGGTTACATTTGGAGAAAAGGTTCTCTTGGTGTGGCGGTTTGAGTGAGAGACATTGAAACCTGTGGATTTCTTCTTACCTGATAATTGGCAGACTTTTGACATAGAGATGCGGTTAGTTCGTAAATTGCCTAATCTGTTGCGGGGATTCAGGCCTTCGAATTTTAGCATTAAAATGCCTAAATGCAACATTTTTTTGGCTTTGGTGGTTTTGGGGCGTTTTCGTGGTAAGATGTGACGGATTTCCTAAAGAAAAACAAATGCTTTTATCGCTTCTATATTCGATTTTCGCTTTGATACTGGTGGTGACTTTTCATGAATTCGCGCATGCTTATGTGGCTACTCTCCTGGGCGATCCGACTCCCAGGCAACATGGACGCGTGACCCTGAATCCATTGGCTCATCTGGATCCGCTGGGGACTATACTTATATTCTTCGTCGGGATGGGCTGGGGGAAGCCGGTGCCTGTGAACAGGTCTTATTTCCGCAAGCCTATCGCGTACGAGTCGATTGTGGCTGTGGCCGGGCCGCTTATGAATTTACTTATTGCCCTAATTGTACTGATTCCTCTGAAATATTTTTATCATTATCTGAATACTGAGCTGGTGCTTTTCCTGGCTACGATTTTCGATGTCTCCATCCTGCTTTTCGCCTTCAATATGCTACCTTTCCCACCTCTGGACGGATCGAAATTCCTTCAGCTGATGGTGCCGCATCGTTGGCAGGGGCATTATCAATGGTATTTGGCCAATGCTTCCATGTATTTCGTGGCTTTCCTCCTGGTGGACAGCTTCATATTCAGCAAATATCTGCACTTCTCGGTGCTCAGCTATGTGCTGGGATGGCTGGTGCTGGGCGTGAAGTCTATATTGCTTCTGGGGAGCTGATAGTGGCTCTGAGTAGTGGTGCGTGACGCTCGTGTGGAAATTATTTCCAGCAGATATTCGCGAAAGGGCAGCGCTCGCATGGATCTGACTTTTCGATTTTCTCGAAATTGAGCGCGAGGATTTGGGCGTGAGCGAAGCGGATATTGTCGCTTACTTCAGCGATGGCTTCAGAAGTGAGGTCTACCGATGCGTTGATATATGTCTTCTTGCTCTTGGATTTTTCCAGAAATTCCAGACACCCTGTCGTCATCTGGCCATTGAATTTCCTTGTGAATTGAGGAGAATTATCGCAGAGAATTTTGTAGAAAATTATTTGACGGAAATAATCTCCACCAGGGCGGGATTTCGTCATGCCAGAGTCAGGATTGCCGGTCTTGAAGTCCGAGATGGTGAGGCGGCTGGTGTCTGCCGGGTTCGGTAAAATTTTATCAATTTTTCCGCTGATGCGTATGCCGTCCAGAGTGACTCCGTCTCTGGCGAAATTGTATTCGGTAATTGTCTCCGGGCTGAAGGTCTCCTGCTGCTCATCATAATACTGATTGAGCATGTTTTGGCCGATTTCCAGGCGTTCCTGGAAGTCTTTCTCTGTGAGAAGTTCGCGCTCCAGGAAGCGTTTGTATTGTAGCGTTAGAAGTTCGCGAGGCGGCTTGATCCTGGTGCGATGATATTGGCGGAAGTAGTTATCCAGAGAAGCGTGGATGGCAGATCCCATAGCTGAACTTTTGTTCGCGCCCTGCGGGATTCGGATGAGATTTTGGTAGAAAAATTTGCGCGGGCAGGTCAGATAATTGTTCAGACTTGTCGGCGATATGATGTGGTTCTCCGCTAATTGGCGTATGAAAGGCTGATCGTGGATGGCCAGGTCTGTGGCTGTCGGGGTAGAGAAAATTGTCTCCAGAGCGGTGAGGGATTGGTTTTCTTCTGCTGTAGTGTCGAACTGAGTGACCAGGTTTGTCGGGATTTCACTGAGGAATAGGGATGGCAAGTCTTCTTTCTTCTTGCTCTGCTCAGAGCGGGCCTTGGCATAGCTGAGATGCACCTGATGCTTGGCGCGCGTCAGGGCGACATAGAAAAGACGTCTTTCGTCTTCCTCCATCTCCAGTTTCTCGTCCGAAATGGTGGCTTTCAGTAGACCTTTGGGGAGCTTTACCTTGTCTTTGTTGCGTGTGTTGTTCCAGCTCTGATGAGTGCAGCGAATCATGAATACATGCTCGAACTCCAGCCCTTTCGAGCTGTGTACCGTCATAAGCTGTACGGCTGCGCGATTCGTCTGAAGTGGCTCTTCTATCATCTTGAGCTTATTCTCTTGCCGTTTTTGTAGGTTTTCGAGGAATTGGTTGATGGTGATCTGATGATTCTGACGCGTGAGATTCTTGATGGATTTGAAGAGAGTATTGAGTCTGTTTAGACCTTCCAGGCGCGTTGAGCTTTCGAGTATATGGCTGAGATAACCCGATTCTTTGATTACCTGTCCGAAGAAAGCTGTGAGGGTCTGGTTCTCGGAGGCGGATTTCCAGGCGGCTAGCTGAGTCGCGATTTGCTGTAGGCGCTCGGGTTCTGAGAGGTTAGCCTCGGTTGCGATGTCGGTAGGTTTTCCTGAGTTTTCGGTGAAGTGGAGGTTTCCCGGAATTGAGAGTATTTGATAGAGGCTGTGGCCGGCTTTGGCGAGCCTATGGACTGCATAATAATGAGTGATTTTGAGTATGTCTTGCGTGTTTATCTGTAGGAAATCCAGGAAAAGGGCTTGTGTAAGGATTTCGTCTTTGTTCGGATTCTCTATTGCCTGGAAGAGGCGTATGAGTTTGCCTATCTCCAGATCCTGAAGAATGTCATTGCCGGCTCGGAGCTCAAATGGGATTTCCAATTTGAGCATGAGTTCTATCAAATCTTCCGACTGGTGGTGGGAGCGATATAGTACGGCTATCTCGTCGGGGGCTACTCCGGATGCAATTAATTCCTGAATTTGTCTCGCTACACCGAAATTTTCAGAGCTTTCCAGCTCATAAATGGAGAGCTGAAGAGGGGCGGATTGTATGTCTCTTTGGCTTTGTAGATTTTTATCGATTTGTGGCAGATAGTTGGCTATGCGAGTCTGATTATGAGAGATGACCTCTCCTGAGGCGTTTAATATATTTTGCTGACTTCGATAGTTTTTGAGAAGAGTTACCAGACGGAATTCGGGTGAATCACAATGCTTTCTGTGAAAGTCAATTATGTTCTCCATCGACGCCCCCTGGAAACGGTAGATGGACTGGTCGTCGTCACCTACCACGAAAATATTGGGCGACTGGAAATAACTGCCGAGTAAGTCAATGGTCTGATTTTGTGCTGAATTGGTGTCCTGATATTCATCGACCAGGATGTACTGGTACTTTTCCTGATATTCTCTGAGTAATTCCTCGTCCCGGGCGAATTTCTGGCTTACGAAAAGTATCATATCTTCGTAGTCATAGCGGGATTTGTCAGTAAGTTTCTGCTGGTAGATGGCGAAGGCTTTGGCTAATTCCTGCTGCTTGGGAAGCTCTTTCATCGCTCCCAGAAAGAATGCTTTCAGAGAGTTTTTAAATGCTGTGCGCTTGGTGGAGTCGACGCGTTTCTGGCCTGTGAGAGCGCTTTCATAGTCTTGCCAGAGTTTGCGGTAATAATTCAGATATGTGTCCGGAAGCGAGCCTGGCTTCTCCTGTACGAGGGGCGCGAGAAGCGTGTCCGGATGCATGGCCGTCATCTCTTCTTCCTTGGGTGCGCCTTTTATGTCTGAGAAATCAGCGATAAGTGGAGTGAATTTACCTAGAAATTGAGCAAGTTCCTGGATTTGTCCTGTGAAACGCTCCGGCGTGATGTTTTCGGTTTTGAGCTCCTTGATGCGGTTTCCCAGATCGGATAGATAGTGATATGCATCGCCGTGGGGTCGGACGACGCTCTTAACCCCCAGTTCATCGATGGTCTGCTCAAGTATCTCTATCTTCTCCAGATCGTCGAGCTGATGGAAGTCGCGGCGGAAGACGAATTTCTCTGGATTGTCTTTTATTACTTCATTGCAGAAGCTGTGGAACGTAGTGACTTTGATGTGGTAGGCGGTAGATCCGATGATGTCGATGAGACGGCGGCGCATGGCGGTAACTCCCGAATCCGTGAAGGTGAGACAGAGTATGTTGAAAGGGTCTATCTGCGTCTCGAGGAGGATTTTCGCTATACGGACAGCGAGGATTTGGGTTTTCCCTGTACCGGCTCCGGCTATGGTCATGACAGGGCCTTCGATGGCGTCTACCGCTGCTCGCTGCTCCGGGTTCAGGGCGTCATAGTATTTCTGGAATTGCTGCTGGTTGATGGATTCCTGCATGAATATGGGTGAATTATTTGATTTTTATGGTATTTATGTAAGAGATTAACTGATTGTACAGTAGTATATAGAGATAATGATAAATATCAAAATATGAGGAGACTAGAATATATTATCGATGATTTGACCATGGTGTTTAGCAATACTGCCAGTCTGAATTTGGTTCCCCGTAAGGAAGGCAGTCAGATCAAATTTCGGCCTGGGCAATATGGACTGATTTCTTTCCTGAGAGGGAATGTGTTGTCTCCAGAAAGACCTTTCTCTTTCGCCAGTAGTCAGCTGGAAAGTGAATCTCTACAGTTCGGATTTCGCGTGGTGGGTAAATTTACTACAGAGTTTTCCCAATTGAAGAAGGGCGATAGCGTCTTCGTGCGCGGGCCATTCGGGGCTTTCATATATGATGAGAAGAAATACAAAGACACTGTGTTTCTCGCTGCCGGGATAGGGATTACGCCTTTCCTGAGCGCTATCCGATATGCTTCAGCTCAGGCTCTGCCGAACAAGATGAATCTGATATATAGCAATAATTCTGCTGATGAAATACCGTATTATCAGGATTTGAAGAAGCTTGCGACCGTTAATCAGAATTTCAAAGCGCATTTCCTGGTGTCAAATCCTGGCGTGAATGATGGAAAGAATTTATTCATCCCTGGAAGAATCAGTAAGACGATTTTGTCTGATCTTCTCGGAGGGAATATCGTCGGTAAGACTTTTTTCCTGTGCGGTCCTGAGGGCTTCATGACTGCCGCGGTGGATATGCTCCGAGGGCTGGGTGTGCACGAGAATGATATCAAGATGGAAGGCTTTTCACAGATACCGATGTCCTTCTTCGAGAAGGGTACTGGGATTTTCCCTCTTATCGCCGGTACTTCCGCCCTGATCACTCTCGCGGCATTTATCTCCATCAATCAGGTGGAGTCGGCCAAGTTATTGAATAAATTTAATGATGCTCAGGCGGTAAGCCAGCAACAAGCGGCTGAGCAGCAGGCAATGTCTCAGATAGTGCAGGCTCAGTCGCAGCAGACCGCTTCGGTCAATGCCTCGGATCAGAATACAGTCGTGGTCCCCGCCACTGTCGTGCCAGTTACTGTGACGCCGGTAGCTCCTAAAATTATTTCTAAGCCTAAAGTTGTGAAGAAGTCGCCGGTCTATGTCCCTCCGAAGCCTGTCTATACCCCACCGCCAGTCTATTCTCCGCCTCCTCAGACGCGCATGTCTTAGCTTTCAATTCACTCGTATGAATAAATCAGTAAGGCATCAGTTTAGGGCTTACGATACAGATGTGGAATTGTGTCTGGTGACTGATGATGAGCCGCTGTCTGCGGCTATCGTGAAGCAGATTGAGCGGGCTGCTGTCGATTTCGAGAAGAGGTTTAGCAGATTTGATACAGCAAGTGAATTAAGTCAGATAAATGCTGGTGCTGGCCGGAGAGTGGCTATCAGTCCTGAAATGATGGAGGTGTTATGTCTCGCGCGCGAGGCTTTCCGGATTAGTGATGGGGTGTTCGATCCGACTATTGGTGCTGTGCTGAGTGAAAGTGGTTATGATAAGAGTTTTGCTTTATTGACTGGGAGCCGCGAAACTCCTGATACTGCGGCTGGTGGCGTGCGCACGGATGTTGAGAGCTATTCTTTTCACGATGTGTTGATCGATGAGCACAATATGACTGTAGAAGTTCCTGCCGGCGTGAGTATAGATCTGGGAGGCATTGCGAAAGGTTTCTGGGTGGATCAGATGAAGAATCTGCTTGATAAGTATTTTGAGAATTATTGGATTGGTGCTGGGGGAGATTTCTTCTTCAGAGGATTAGATGAGATGGGTGAGCTATGGCAGGTGACAATACAAAATCCATTAATGCTCGGTGAAAATATATTATCTCTCAATGTTCCTGCAGATGGATGCGGCGTGGCGACGTCCGGCATAACCAAGCGGCAGGGGATTCATCATGGGAAGAAATGGAATCACCTGATCGATACTCGCACCAACGCGCGGGTGAAGAATTCTGTGTTGGCTGTGACTGTGCTGGCTGGGAGTACTGCCGACGCTGATGTGTTGGCTAAGACAGTTTTAATTCTTGGTGTCAGGCGAGGGCTTGCTTTCATACGGAAAATAGAAAAGGCAGAGTGTGTTATAATCGACAGGAATTTGAAAATGCATATTTCCGCAGGTATTAAGAAATTCTTATGAGTAAAGGTGTAAAAATTATTGTAGGTATTGTAGCACTGATAGTGGCGGTGATACTCGGTATGATGGTGGTTAAGTCTATCAACACGCATTACCTTTGGTATCTGGCTCGTGCATCCGGAATTGGCAGCTATATCATGCTTTTCATGCTGATGATGTCAGGGCTGGGGATTACGACAGGGTTTATCTATAATTTCATGGGGCCTGTCTTCTCATGGCGTCTGCATAGAGCTTATGGCATTACGCTTGTTGCGTTTGTCCTGATGCATATTGTCGCTCTTGGATTCGATACTACTATGAATTTCTCTTTGTCTGATTTGTTTGTGCCGTTTTATTCTCAGTTCAAGCCAAATTATCTGAGTCTGGGTATTGTTGGTTTTTGGCTTCTTGTGCTTATAATTGTGACCTCCCTAATCTGGGTGGTGAAGAAATATAAAGCCTGGAGGCTTGTGCATTATCTGGTATTCCCGGCCTTTGTGACGCTTTTCCTTCATGGAGTACTCATCGGTACAGACAGGACAAATCCTGTGATGATTGTGATGTATTGGACGACAGGAATTCTGGTTTTCGCTGGGGTTCTATATCGTATCAGGAAAGTTCTCAAGACTTCTTCTTAGGCTTGGTGTGAGTCGGCGTAAGCATAAGTGGCATCGCGCGCCATAGAAACAGATACATGAAGAGGATGAATAATACCGCTCCCAGGTATTCATGGAAGATATTGATGGCGAGATCCTGAGAATAATAAGCTCCTACCATCAGTATTACAGCGATGCGGATGACGTTTAGTATGAAAAGTATCGCGAAGCCGATGACGAAGATTATAGCTGAGCGCTTATAGCTGAGGTTTTTCTTGCGGTTCAGATATACTGATAATACATAGAACATGATGAAAAGCAGAAGTGAATATACCCCTGCGCAAGGAGCTCCGATGTGTACATTGAATTGGCCTATGACTACATCAAAGGTTTCCGTGTTGATCTTGGCTGCATTTGTAAATAGAGAGAAAAACAGCGTCAAAGCCTGCAGCGTGAAATAGGCGAATACTTTCCATATAGCCATGCTGGTCAGTGAAAACCAGAGATAGATGTATATAATCACTGACATGAGTATGTGCTCACTCTCGAAAGCCATTACGAAGTTTTTCCCGAAGATAGCGAGATAGAGGAAGATGTAACTCAGATATAGCGGTCCGAAATAGTAGAAGATCTGGGTGATATTCCATTTCTGGAAAATAGACATAGGTACCGCCAGTACGCCGATGGACAATGCCACGAAGATAGCAGAGAAGAGCCTGTCTTTCTTGTGTCTGTATTCTTTGAATTCTACGAAGTGGTGGCGCATGATATATGCAAATAGCATGACCAGTGCATATATCAGCAGTTCCCCTGTGGGATCGTCTATCTTGTGTCCCAGCGGGAAATGGAAGTTGTACAGGTTTTCGTTTACATATAGATGTAGCCAACGGATAGAGAGGCAGGCTACGAAGAATAGTACCAATCTTTTCAGATATTTCTCGTATGGTTTGAACTTGGCGATTAATGGCTTCATTGTTTGTTATTTTGTTTATTTGATCTGTATATTTTATCACAATTGCGGCTTTTAATCCAAGATTTTATGTTCAGTTAATGTGGTTTGATTAGAGTGATGATTGCAGGTTGAAGAATTATATGATAGTATACTTTATGAATGTATACCTTTTGAGAATAATAATGGAATATACTGTTTTGCCCTCTATGAAGGGACAGATTACACTTCCTCCTGTGATCAGGAAGAAATATGATATATGTAAAAATACGCCGTTGGTGATAGAAGATATGGGAAATGGCGAAATCAAGGTCAAGGTTAAGCGTGCTATTGATCATGACCTGATTCAATATTATGAAAAAAACGGTAGTGTCGGACTACATTTTAAAAATGGGGTAGATCCTCAGATACTTATAGACATGATCAATAAAATCGATGGACAGGATTGAAAAGTTTTTAAAACAACTTGGAGAGAAAGATAGACTTATAATGCTTGCTGTCTTGGCTGATATCAGGCGTTTGGAATTGGGCCGATATGATGTGAAAGCCTTGAAAGGCTATAAAGGTGTCTATAGATTGAGAAAAGGAAAAATCAGGTTTGTTTTTGCTGAAACTCAGTCTGGTGGGGTTTTGATTGATATTAATTATCGATCGAAAATATATAGAGATTTATAAGATCGTTCAGTTGGTTTTCGTTGTGTTTGACGCTGTGATTGGCTATGATAAGCCCGACCTATAAGTTTATCATGATGTTTATCTATGTTTTGTTATCTGCGTTGGCTGTCAGTCTGGTGTCTCTGGTTGGGGCTTTGTTCCTCTTCAGGAAGGGCGGTTGGAAAAGTAATTATGGTGGTTTCCTCGTCAGTATGGCGGCCGGAGTAATGCTTGCCACTGCGGTGCTTGATCTTCTGCCCGAGGCGATAGAGGGTGCGCAGGGGAGAGGGGTGTATTGGGCTATCGTGGCTGGGATTACCGGATTCTTCATACTGGAGAGATTTATGATCTGGTTTCATCATCATGATCATGTCGGTGCGCATGGGCATGATGAGACGACTGATGTCAATCCTTCAGCGTATTTGATACTTGCTGGTGATGGTTTTCATAATTTTTTCGATGGAGTCGCTTTGGCTACGGCTTATTCGATAAATATTCAGGTCGGAGTGGCTATCACGGTCGCTGTAATGCTTCATGAAATTCCGCATGAACTGGCTAATTTCGTGGCTCTTGTCCATAATGGGTTCTCGGTGAAGAAGGCTTTGCTCTATAATTTGCTTTCGGCCATCCCTGCCATCGTCGGTGCTGTGGGCGGGTATTATTTCCTACAATATTTTGACGGTGCTTTGCCTTATCTGGTGGGGATTAATGCAGGAATGTTCATCTATATCGCGTGCTCGGATATGATTCCGGCTTTGCATGAAAATTTCAGACAGGATCGCAAATGGATGCAGACTATTACTTTTCTCTTCGGGTTATTCGGCATGGCGGTGCTGGCCGGAGTGTTGAATATTTAGCTTTTTCGAAAAATTTCTCTAAGCCATTTGAAGGCTAACTGCTGATCGATGAAGAAAGGAGATGTGGCGATAGTGATGATGTCGGCGAGAGCTAGCAGACCGTGAATTAGACTGATTTTACGGTTGTTCCCGATATAGTTCAGATCCGGGGCGAAGAAGTCCAGATCGATGTCGAGTATTATGGATTTATCGGTAAGCGAGGATGGGTTGAATTCTTTCAGAGATTTTTCCGAATCTATCAGGACTATCTCATCTATCAGGCCTGTCTTGAAAGCAGGTGGGATGAAGTTGCCTACATTCAGAGTTTCCTGTGTGTAACGGAAAACTTCGTCGAGATTCAGTGCTTGTGTCGGTGATAGAAATTCTGCCGGAATGCGCGAATCCCTGTGCTGATCGATGTGGATGAGTGTCCCAGGGATGCGAAGAGATGGATTTTGCAAGCGAGCCAGATGCCAGAAATAGAATGCGTGATTGTGATTATCGAAAATATAGATTTTTTGCTGCGGTCGGAAAGCGTCTTGGAGCAAAAGAAAGTTTTTCAGCCCCTGACAGTGTCTGATTACGCCTTCTTCTTCAACGGCGAATGATGTCTCATGGCTCAGCACGAGATGCTTCTCGAATTCGTCCAGCTTCTCCAGTACTATCAAAGGAGCGACTCTAAGCTGCGGAGATGGGTGCGATTCGCTGCGCTTCTCATAATCAAAAGCGTTGTTGCCTGTGGGAGAGGTCAGATAGAAGGTTTTGTCGTAATGTCCTGTAGGAGCGTAGCGCATGATTTTCCTATTAGAGCTTTTGTATGTTAGCATAATACGGACGTAAATAATACAATTATGAAAATAGCATTTTTCGAAATAATGGAAGATGAGAGAGCCTTCCTGAAGAAAAGCTTTC